>NZ_JAVJNP010000212.1:0-159302 GCF_040217205.1 Coleofasciculus sp. A1-SPW-01
TGCATTTAAATTGGGTATTAGTAGCGAGCAAGATGCAAAGCCTGCGGCATGGCTTCGCTAAAGCCTGCGGCATGGCTTCGCTAAACGCACTACAAGGCTTTCGCCATTATTGACATTAAGGTTTAAATGCCGAACAGCTTAATACCAAATCCGCCTTTGTTACCCCCTTTATCCATTGGTGGCTATTCCCCACACCCGACACCCCTTCTCTAGAACTCAAGTGTTGCTGGCTTAACCAGGTAGTATCTTGTTGGATAATCGTTATTTTATTTATGAAGTCGTCGGTTTGCGTCAGAGTGCAGCTACCGACACCCTCAACTACCCCATTCGTCGGAGTAGTTCTGTCTTTATCAGAGTTCCGTACAGCCGCATGAACCAAACGATGCGGCGAATTTCCCAATTAGGTGGCAAGATTGTCAGCATACGAAGCTTAACTCCTAACACAGAGGCTCAGAGTTCCTTCGCTTGGTGGGTAGAAATTGTCACTGCTGAACCTGCGGTCACTTACTACTTTGGACCCTTTGATAGTCCAGAAGAAGCCGCGTCTTATGAAGCAGGTTACATTGAGGATTTAGAACAAGAGGGCGCTCAAGGGATCGCCGTGACGGTTAAATGGTGCAAACCCGACAATTTAACAATTTTTTAAGCTCTCTGAGTCAGATCGCGTCAATTTTGACTAGAATCACGGTGATATTGTCCCGTCCGCCTTTGTCTTTGGCGGCAGCAATTAGGTTAGCCGTTATTTCTTCGCCATCCCCATTGGACTGGAGATGGGACGCGATCGCGGTGTCTGAGAGTTCCTCCGTCAGTCCGTCGGTACAAAGGAGCAGGAAATCTCCTGACTGAATCTCCATGGACTCGACATCAACTGATTTTAAATCTTGGCGACCTAGACATTGAGACAACACATGACGCCAGGGATGCGTTCGCGCCTGTTCTGGAGTCAGATCCCCAGCTTTCATGGCGCGTGCTACCCAGGTATGGTCATCCGTCATTTGTTCGAGTTTTAATTGTCGCCATCGATATAGGCGAGAATCACCCACATGAGCCAGCCAAGGCTGACCTTTACGGAAGATGACCACGACAGCCGTCGTGCCCATATCTGCCCGTTCGGGATGATTTTTTTGATCCTCTAAGATTGCCTGATTAGCATCGTAGAGGGCTTGTTCCAGTAACCTTTCCGAAGGGACTGACTCTAGCCATTGCCGCTCTAAACGTGCCTGAATGACCTCTGTAGCCAGTTGGCTGGCTTCCTGTCCCCCAGCATGACCGCCCATGCCGTCGGCGACAATGAAAAAGCGTCCCTTCGGATCGATGTAGTAATAGTCCTGGTTTACGGTACGAATTAAGCCCGGGTCAGTTAGACCCGTAAAGCGACATTTCATAAAGTTTGTGCTGGCGTCAATAACCTTATGGGAGTTATAACATGCGATCGTATCGGTCGAGCCTTCGGAGTAAACGAATTAGGGCAAAAGCGATCGCGGCGGCGACTAACGCCACAACTAATGCCAGCCCGACTTGACCATTAACAAATAAGATCGTAGCTGACAATGTGAATGCACTGAGTAGTAACGCATAGTTTGTTCCTATCTGAATGCTACTCATGCGGCGCAAGATCCGATCCGACTCGATAGAACGAACCCGTAGACGTATATCTCCCCGTTCTAATTTTTCAATCGTATCCTCAATCCGCCGAGGTAATCCCAACGCCGTACTACTCACTTGAGCCGCTTGGCGTCCCAATTCATTCAAGAATGTATTACCCTCAGGGCTATTACCGTTAGTCATGATTTGCAGAGCAAAAGGTTTTGCTACTTCCATAAAGTTAAATTCTGGGTCTAAGCCCTTGCCCACTCCTTCCAAGGTGGAAAAGGCTCGCATCACAAACGTGAAGGTTGCCGGAAAGCGAAAGGGTTGACCATAGGCAATTTCATAGAGATCGTCGCTAATTTCACTCACCGACTGTTGTTCAAAGGGCTTATCCATAAAGTGATCCAGCATATACTGGATCGAACGCCGCACCGGACCCATATCATCAACCGGAGACAAGGCACCTAATGCGACTAGAGACTCAACCACTCGACTGGCATCTTTTTGGGCAACGCCAAAGAGCGTCTGCATCAACCCTTCCCTGACATTTGCCTTAATCCGCCCCATCATGCCGAAATCATAAAAGATCAATGAGCCTTCCGGACTAACCGCAATATTACCGGGATGGGGATCGGCATGGAAAAAACCGTCATTGAGCAACTGCTGTAGGTAAGCTTTTGCCCCTAGTTGAGCCAAAAGTTTCCGATCTAATCCAGCGGCTTCTAATGCCTCGTAGTGACTAATCTTAATTCCTGGAGCATACTCTAGGGTTAAGACTCGATTTGAGGTATAGCGCCAATAGACACGAGGAACTTTTACCCAATCGTAGGTGCGGAAATTGCGGCGGAAGGTATCGGCATTGCGACCTTCACTAAGATAATCAATCTCTTCCCAAAGAATGCGACAGCATTCTTCATAAATGCCCATCCAGTCTCGACCTCGACCCCAATCGGGGTGATTTTGGAAGTAACGGGCAATCCCCTTGAGAATTTGTAGGTCTATCGTAAACAGTTTCCGCAAGCCCGGTCGTTGTACCTTGACCACAACCTCTTCTCCACTCTGGAGTTGAGCTTTGTGGACTTGTCCTAAACTGGCTGCTGCTAGAGGAATCGGATCAAAATTGTCAAAGAGTTCACTTACAGATTTCCCTAAATCTTTCTTGACAATTGCCTCGACTTGATCATAGTTAAAAGCCGGAACGCGATCCTGTAGTTTAGACAGTTCCTCTACATATTCACCAGGGAATAAGTCAGACCGAGTTGAAAATAGCTGTCCCACCTTGATGAAGGTTGGACCTAACTCTAAGAACGTATCTCGAATCCAGATTGCCTGTGTCTTACGACGAGCCGCCTGTTTTGCATCGGTCATGCCCCCTGGATAGCTCCAAGGTTTGCCGTTGAGCCACAACTGGAAGAGGAGGGTTAAAACAAATGTCCAAATATCGACAAATCGTCGATGTCGGGAATAGTTTTCCCGATTCCAACGATATGCCTTGTCTTGGTTTATCCCTCTTAGGGAACGTTGGCTAGACACCTGGCGTTCCTTATATTGTTTGAGGTTGACATAGTTATCAGAAACAGCAGACACCTAGATTCCTGAATGATGGTCTCCTCTTAATCTTAATAAAAATTCAAAATCTTTGAAAGCTAAGCACACCCTAAGCGAGTATCTGTAATACCAAATCTGGGGTGACTACCCCCTTTTTGGTAGAGACAAGGCAGATGGCTCCAAGGCATATAGCTCCAAGGCTTCAAGGAAAAAGTACCCTAGGGATAGAGGAGATTCCAGAAGCGGATTGGGAAAAGCTGTAATGAGTGAAGGGAAAAGGGAAATACCTCCAGTATCACTCAAATCAAGTCACTGATTGATTGCGATAGAGCTGTAGCTCAGTCCGCAAGCGAGCAATTTCAGCTCGTAACTCGTCAATAGTAGCTTGTAGATCAACGGATTGAGAACCAGTCGAAACAGTAGTACTAGAAGAGCGATCGCCCATGGCGATTTCCATTTCCTGTTGCGCCCTTTCCATGACTTGCTCAGTAAACTGTTGCAAATGCTCTCGCTGTTCAGCATCAAATTTGCCAAGTTCGCTAAGAGCATTCGTTAAGGAGTCTTCTACGCGATCGCCCAGAGTTTGAGCTAGCGATCGTCCGACAAAAAAGGCATGAATGACTGGATTGCTCATGGGGAATATGGTTTGGGTCTTCTTGACACTCACCTGGTTAAAACGTCGGGTGATTCTTAGGCTGATCTTGCCTTAGTTCATCCGCTCAACAAGTTGAGTGTCTTCCCCTTGGTCTTACAGAGCATTCCTGAGTCTTTCAACTCACTCCTTAAGCTTAAATTCCCGTGTGTCCCACGGTATTTCAATGCCTTCACAGGTCTTATATGATTCAAATGTATCGAGATTTCTCGAATTCTCGCTTTAACGTTTCTTACTTTACAAGATTTAGGATTTCTGCTACCAGGGTTCCGGACACTAAGAAATCACAATCCGCTAGACCAACTTCGCTTTTCATAAGCGCTTTACCGCTGTCATTAGCATAACACTTAATTGGTGGTGTTATGAGAAAAATATACTCGCAACTCAAGTTGCTAGGCTAAACGCCGAGCTCGGTTTCATCCCTCGGATAAATCGCGAGTGAGCCTGCACCATCGCTTATCCTGTAGCAAATTATAACGTTTAACTGAATGCTGGGTGATAGGGTAGATAGGGGAGATGAGGGAGATGGAGGAAATTATGTAGGGGCGGGTTTCACTGCTATCTTTTCGGTCACACCCAGATGTAACTCGCGCCCGCCCCGACTTGACCAATGACCAATGACCAAAGGACAAAGGACAAAGGACTAATGACCAATGACCAATAACCAATCAAAGTTGCGATTCGGAAACGGGCCAATCGCTACGGGGGGGAAAGGTTTGTTGAGTATGCAAAATTGTTGATCCAGGTTCACCGGGTTGGTTGAGTCGTACCGCACAGCCGAATCCAATCCCGGCTGACGCAGCGATCGCGCCTGTCATAAATAAAGCTTGTAATGGGATTGAGGCTTTTGTTCTAGCTGTTTTGAGTCTTGTTCCTTCCCGGCGCTCTAGTACAGGGTTTTGAGTGTTGCTCCTTCCCTTCGCTCTAGGACAGGATTTGGAATGTTGACCCTTTGTCACCTTCGAGGGTAGAGTTTTGAGTTTTGGGGACTTTCGAGGGTATGGTTTTGAGTGGGGCTGGGTTTTGACGGGCTGAGGGATTATGGGTTCAGGAATAGCAACAGACTCTTGCAGGGGAAGCTGCTTTAGCCAAGTGTCTATCGTTTGGGGACGATTGTTAGGGATGAGTTCTAAACCAGATTTTACGGCTTGTTGAATGGGGGAGCTTAAGTTAGACGAGGCTGGCTGAGAGGATGAGGGAAATAGGCGATCCTTTTCCTTGGCTAACAAAGCTTGTCTGACGGGTGCAGGTAAGGGAGGAGAGCCTGTGAGTAGGCAGTAAAATGTGGCAGTTAAGGCATAGATATCCGTTTGCGGCGTTGCTGTAGGGGTTAAGGTATTCTCTTCTGGAGGAGCGTAGCCAGCAGAGAGGAAGCTGGCGTAGGTTTGTTGGACGCCTGGGGTGAACTCATAGAGCATCCCCACCTCACATAACACAACGCGATCGCTATCCTGACGCCGAATAATGTTTTTGGGTTGGATATCTCGGTGTAGTAACTCGACTTGGTGTAGAACCTTTACCGCATCACTGATTTGACGGATATAGTTGATCGCCTCCGCCTCTGGCAAGGAACCCGCTTGCAGAACGTCTGCCAATGTCTGTCCAGGGATATATTCCATCACCAGGTAGGGATATCCCGTGTCCTCAAAATAGTCGAGGACGCGAACCAGATGAGGATGTTGGCAATAGTTCAAGCGTTTGGCAATGTCTAAAAATTCCTGCTTGAATTGATTAACATTGGGATGCTGGCGCAGCGCTTCCCCTATGGTTTTAATCACAACCGATTGACCTGACTCAGTATCGGTTGCTTTGTAGGTAAGACTGAAAACACCCGCACCCAGTTGGTTACTGAGAACGTATTTCCCTTGGTTTAAAGTCCGTTCTGCCTTCAAGTTCATAAAAATTCACTCCCCACAAGCACAAATAATGCTATAGCCTAGATGGAGTATATCCAAATTGTGCCAACACTCAACACTCAACATTTACGTCGAACGAGGATAATGCTGCTCTAAAAATGCTTGGGCATCTGCCTCATCCTGAATCACGCCATCCAAGGTTGCGGTTAACAGAGCATCCAGCATTTCTTTATAGTGTGGTCCTGGCTTATAACCCAAACGTTTGAGATCATTCCCATTGAGAGGCGCTTGCACGGTTGCCAAGTTCGTGAAATAGTGCCACAACTTGCGCCGAATTGCCCGAGAACTGTGTACGGCAATCAAAACCAATGTGGGTAATTTATACTGACGTAGCAGCAAAACGACTTCACTGGGACGCTGACATTGGGGTAGAGACTCCACTACTTCGGTTTGGGCTTGTCCGAGATGCTGCAGTCGCTCAATACTATCAATAGGCAGTTGTAAATTTTCTGCCACCTTGCCCCGTTCTTGAGGCTCTAAATGAGCAATTAACACCTCAAGACGCATCTGCCAATGTTTTAGGGTTTGATCCGGATCAAACCGTCGTAACCAACGGTCAATTAGACGAACCCGCCACCATAACAATGGGTCAAGCTTTAAGCTGGGATGAAGACAGCGTAATGCTCCGAGTGAGCCGATGAGTTGGAATGCCCGTTGCCAATAGGGAGCTTCTAGAATGTACTTTAATTCAGCTTTCAAGCGGGTTTCTAGAGCAGGCGCTCGCGTATTTGCTCCTAGCGATCGCTCATAAACACCACTCTCTAACGCATACTGGATATAGTCTTGGGTTTGGGGTTCCAGTTCAAAGCCTAAGCGCACGGCAAACCGCACCGCTCGATAAATGCGGGTGGGATCTTCGATAAAACTATTGGCGTGCAAGACGCGAATTTGACGCGATCGCAAATCCAACATCCCACCAAAAAAATCCAGTAGGGGCAACGCCTCACCTCGCCTCCCCGTCAGTCGGGCTGCCATAGCGTTAATCGTAAAGTCTCGCCGATAAAGATCCTGGCGAATAGAACTGGCTTCCACTTCTGGATTCGCCGCTGGATAGGGATAAAACTCAGTTCGAGCCGTGGCAATATCAATCCACAGGGAATCCAGCACCGGGTCATTATGCCACAACAATGCTGCCGTTTGAAACGCCCCATGAACATCTAAGCGAGCATTCGGGTAACGTTCGCGTAAGGCTTTCGCCAAAGTTACACCTGCACCCACATCAGCCGCCCGATGAAACCCATCAACCACCAAATCCACGTCTTCTAGGAGCAAAGGTTGGCTCTCATCCGCCAGCAATACGTCACGAACGGCTCCCCCCACTAAATAGAGATGCCAACCCCGTTCCTGGGCTTCCTGGGCGGCTTGAGTGAGCAATTGCCACAGGGCAGGAGCAAGGCGTTCCCGCATATTTAACAGGCGGGATGAGGGATAGGTCATCTGGATAGGGCAAGTCTCTCCCCAGCGCTCTTGATCTTGGCGCACTTGTCGCAGCACATCGGTACGAGTGACAATCCCGACTAACTGCCCATTCTCTAACACGGGTAAGCGTCCAATATCATAAGTCACCATCAGCGACTCAATTTCGGGTAGTGAGGTTTGGGGGGTAATGGTTTTCAGGTTTCGGGTCATATACCCTTTAACTGGGGCATGACCTAAACCGTGATGCAGCGCCAGATCAATATCTCGCCGTGAAATAATCCCAATTAACTGGTCATGTTCATCAACCACAGACAGTCCAGAATGCCCATAACGCAGCAAAATCCGCTGTGCTTCGCCAACGGTTGTATCGGGGCGAATAGTTCGCACCGGGGAAGACATTAACTCTAGGGCGCTTAGGGGTTGGGGAATTTGCTCCTTGAATTGATCAACGAGTTGGGGCAAAACCTCTGGGGGATTGTCATGGCGTAGGGTGACGGCGGCGGCTTGAGAATGCCCCCCTCCACCTAGGGGTTGTAAGAGCGCATTTAAATTCGTGCCAGGAATTCGCGATCGCCCGATTATCGTCAGACGGGATGATTTTGATTGTTGATTGTTGGATTCACTCACATCTTCCCCAGCTTCCCTGCTCCCAGACGTGCCATGGCACGTCTCTACATCTCCCCCATACTCCGCCGCCAGCAATAGGGCGTCGCTTTCCGTCAGGTCAACTAATCGTGAGGCTAAACTTGAGAGTCCCGGTACATAGTCTTGAGTTTTCAGGAACACCCAAGACAGGGTATTACCTTGATAATTTTCAGATTGTAACTGCTCTAGGGCTGTGGTGAGCAATTGTTGCAACTGCGGCGAAAGTCCTGGATCAACATAGTCGGCAATCTGGCGGATATTTGCCCCTTGTGCCATTACCCAAGCCAGAGCCATGGCATCCCGTGGAGTAGTTTGGTCAAAGGTTAAGGAACCTGTATCCACATGGATACCGAGTGCCATCACTGTGGCTTCGGCGGTGGTTAATTGGATTGACGTTTGTTGTAATTGCTCGACGATGAGCGTTGTGGTGGCACCCACGGGTTCAACCTGTCGGAATGTGGCAGGAATATCACTGTCAGTGTCGCCGTGATGGTCGTAAAGTTCAATGGCAGTAAGATAAGGCAAGTCGAACCATTGAGCAGCTTTCCCTAAGCGATCGCGCTTTTGGGTATCCACCACGACAAGAGAATGAATTTGGTCTACTTTAACCGAACGTCGTTCAATCAAAGCATACTCATCTCGATGCAGTGCCAAAAAATCCCGAACCGCCGGGTGAGCGCCCCCTGTTAGGACAAGTTTGGCTCCTGTTTTCAGGCGTGTCAGCCCGACGGCTGCTCCTAGGGCATCAAAGTCGCTAATCGTGTGACACAGGATTAAGTCCATGGTTTGTCATTCGTCATTTGTCATTTGTCATTCGTCATTTGTTTGCTCCCTCTGCTTCCCCTGCTCCCTCTGCTCCCCCTGCTTCCTCATCTCCCTTGTTGCTGATTTTCAGTTTTTTCAAAAAAGCGGGTCAATTTTTGGTAGCTTACTAATCAGAAGGATTTAACGTCTTGAAAGGCACAACAGGAAATGTCTATCTTATTTCAAATATCACTGGCAGCTTTGGTTATTTTGTCATTCGTCATGGTGGTGGGTGTCCCTGTCGCCTATGCTACCCCCCAAAACTGGGAGCAATCAAAAAACTTGATTTGGCTAGGTTCAGGGCTTTGGCTGGCTCTGGTTATTGTGGTTGGCATCCTGAACTATTTTGTGGTAGCCTGACCTTCTCCCCGGCTGAATGATTGAATTCAGACGGGGCTTCTCCACCAACAGACAGATGCTCATGACGCAAGAGGGCAAAGATAGCCATGGCAGTTTTTGAGGGAAATTTCACATCAGCCAGCTCCCTGCGCTTGGCAATTATCATCGGTCGATTTAATGATCTCGTGACAGAGAAACTATTAGCCGGGTGTCAAGATTGCCTGAAACGCCACGGTGTTGATCCCAATCCTCATGGCTCCCAAGTTGATTATATTTGGGTTCCCGGTAGTTTTGAAGTCCCTCTCATGGCTCGTCAAGCTGCCCTTAGCCATCGCTATGATGCGGTGATTTGCTTGGGCGCTGTCATTCGCGGTCAAACCCCCCATTTTGATTATGTGGCGGCTGAAGTCTCTAAGGGCATTGCCGCCGCTAGCTTTCAAACTGGAATCCCTGTCGTCTTTGGGGTTCTAACGGCTGATACGATGCAGCAAGCCTTAGAACGAGCAGGAATCAAGAGTAATAAGGGTTGGGAATATGCCATGAGTGCCTTAGAAATGGCGAGTTTAATGCAGCAGTTCAAGGGGCAAAATGGCTCAACCTCTTATAATGCTTATGATCCGGCAGGAACTCCTCAGTCCTTGCCTGTTTCATCAGGGCGGTCTCTTCCTTCAGAGTCAGCTTCAGAATACAATGAGTCTGGGAATTCATGATCTACTCAGACTCTACCTCTCCCTGTTGCAGGTCATGTCTTGGAACAGGAGAGTCATGGCAACTCAACAAATCACTTGACAAAGCTCGATTATTCTGAGACACTATATAAAGCAAAATAAATGCGGGTATAGCTCAGTGGTAGAGCGTCACCTTGCCAAGGTGAATGTCGCGCGTTCGAATCGCGTTACCCGCTTAGTTGAAAAGCGAAGTTGTAATGACCTCGCTTTTTCTTATATACAGTTTGTCTATGCAGGGCTGGTTACCCAAAATTGGTCAAGGGAAAAGAAAGCGCTAATATGAGAGCATGAGCGTCTCCCAGAAAGCCTCTAGTGGAGAATTGATGGGGATAAGTTTAAGTTATAGTGAATCACGATGCAGCCTGATTATGTCATCAGGAACATTCAATCATCAACGTAATCTTGGTTTTGAATAGCGCTTGTGCCACCTCAGAAAGCTCAAAAGATAGATTTAAGTAAGGAATATCCCTGCCCTTGTCGGCGGCGGGGGTGTTTAGTGCCGATTACCCTGACAGAAGCCTTTGGCTGTAATCGCTGTCAGCAGATTTTCGTTCTTGAAGAAAATGGGCTTATAATCGAGCAATTATCGACGACTTATCCCTACAAAAAAACGTGGCGTTGGACAGGTCATCGCTGGGCGAGTACCCAAGGGAATCTTGGGGAAAGCTATCTACCTGTAGCCCTCTTAATTGTGCTGGTTTTGCTGATTGTCTGGTTACCCCTAGCGCTGCAATCTCCAACCGGTCCTTCTATAATTCTTTGGGCGTTACTGGCAGTGATTTTAGCGGTGTTGCCAGCGCTTATGGTGTGGTTAGCTTATCGGCGTTCGTAAATGATGGATATGGAAGCCTCTGATCCTACGCCTCAGTCCAACCCTGTGATTGCCAGAGCATATCGGGCATCTGTGGTTTTGGCAACCACAAAAGGAGTTGAGCGATCGCGTGGCGTTCAAGCGATGGTAAAAGCCTTGCAAAATGCGTTTGATGATATCTTGGATGCCAATACCATGGACTTGGAAGCCAGTCGAGAAATGGCAGTTCCTGAGTTGGTATTAGATTGGCTGAAGCTGACGCCAGAACGACTCCAGATTGCGATTGGGATTTTGCAGCGGATTGGGGAATTATCTGATCCGATTCGTCGGGTGATGAATGCGTCTTATCAACTTGACCATTCTCAAACCTATTGTCAAATGATGCCGTTGGGCGTGATTGCCTTAATTTATGAGGCGTTCCCAGAGTTAGGTGCGATCGCGGCGGGTTTTTGTATTAAAACCGGAAATAGTTTGATATTAAAAGGAAGTAGCGAAGCCAGTCAATCCAATCAAGTCATTGCCGAAGCGTTACAGAACGCCTTGGACGAGGCGGGTTTACCCTCAGGTTGTTTGGAATTGTTCCCTTCCGAACAGGGGGCTTCTATGCGAGATTTAGTCACACGGGATGACTATTTAAACTTGGTGATTCCTTACGGACGCCCGACGCTAGTGCAGCAAGTTTTGCAACAAGCAACGGTACCCGTTTTAAGATCAGCAATGGGGAACTGCTATCTCTACTGGTCTGAATCAGGGACTTGGGATGGGGTGCGATCGATTATTTTAGATAGCCACGCTAGTATCCCTGATCCAGTGAATGCGATCGAAAAAGTCTTGATCCATCGTAATCAAAAGCCATCCTCGTTAATGAATCTCTGTAAGAGTTTGAGCGACAAGGGCTTCAAACTCAAAGCCGATGCCGAGTTAGTGGCAAAGTTTCCCGATCAATTAACTTTAGCGTCTGAATCAGAATGGAGTCAACCGTATTTAGATAAGGTTGTTGCCTTTAAATTAGTCGATAGCACCGAAGACGCGATCGCGTGGATTAATCAATACAGTAGCCGCCACGCTGACTGCTTAGTTACTGAGTCTTATCTGGAAAGTCGCCAATTTTCTCTCAAAGTTGATAGTGCTTCGGTTTATCTCAATTCCTCACCGCGATTTTCCCGCAATCCCAAACGTGGGGACTCGGTGTTTCTGGGGATGTCCAATCAGAAAGGGTATCGTCGCGGGATGATTACGTTGGAGACGTTAACCACACTGAAACAAGTGGTTCAGGGGAATGGGCAGTTTTAGTTATTTGTCATTTGTCATTTGTCATTCGTCATACTCGCTTCGCTAGAAGCAAGCTACTGGCGTGGCACAGCTTATTTGGTGGATTAGCATTGTAGGGGCGCACCGACGTGCATCAGTGTCAACTTAAGCTCAACCCCTCACCCCCAGCCCCTCTCCCACGACCTATCCCTTATACGCATCTTTCTTAACAATCCTGAAAGCCTTGTTTAACAAGGCTTTCAAATTCAATTCATTCCACTAAACTTGACAAATTACCACAAACTACTCTTGACAAAGACCGAGTTTTATTGAGAATGGGCTATGTAGGAATAGGGGTTGGAGAGCGCTATAGCGATCGCTCTCGCTAATGTTAAGAAAGATGTGGGTAATGCATAGTGGGGGAGAGGGGTTGAGCTTAAGTTGACACGGATGACCGACGTGCGCCCAATTCCAAACCGACGTGCGCCCAGAAAATCGGAAAAATCTATCAGATTTGTTTTGTCGTGAGGGAACCTGAGCCAACTCCAGCTATGCGTTTAAGCACTAAAGTGCTTACTACAAACTTGCTTCCTGCCTTCTTCTAAGGATTGCGTCGCCGAAATTCAGCAGGGGTTAAACGGAGGGGTTGTTCCGGGCTCCAAATGCCATATCCCATAATCCTGGCGTATTCCTGAGCGCGGATTAGGCGTTCATTATATTTATTATTAGGCGATCGCGGTGTCGCTAAAACATATCCTTCTTTAATCAGTTGCTCATTGAGCATGACTCCATCATGCCAAACGTAGGCTAACCAACGACCAAAACTGTCTTTGGTTTGCACATCAGGTTCTAAGAAAACCGATTGGAGTACCAGTTGTTGACCCCTGGTTTCACCGATAAGTTGTTCAATCCGAGTTTTGGCTGCGTTTCCCCAAGGCTGTTGTCTCAAGTCGGGTGCTTCTATACCAATTAACCGCACCCGAACAATTAAGGCGGGTTGTTGAGTGGTATCTAATACCTCGATGGTTTGTCCACTGACGACTTGTTGGACTTGTACAGGGATACCAGGAGTAACTTGTTTAGATTGACATCCTCCCAGGAAAAGGAGAAAGCTACAGCTAATTAGGAGGGCGATAAGGCGGCTGGGATAAGCTGTATTGCTGTTAAAGTTAGCTGTGTGGTGTTTTGATCCCCCCCAGCCCCCCTTAAAAAGGGGGGAGTAACTGAAATAGAGGGAGCGACTGTGCGGTTTAATCCTCATCTAAGGGTAATCCAAACCGAATTTTGCCTTTACCAAAATAGCGCCCAAACTGGAGTTCGTAGACTTCATCTTCATCCTGGGTTTCGACTTCTATGTCAGAACGGGGATACCCCACACATAAAAGTGCATACCCTTTTTCGCGCAGCGCTGGCGAGAGTCCCATGGCTTCCGGTTGATAGATGTCACCGGAGAGGACACGCACCGCACAGGTGGTGCAAGCGCCATTGCGACAAGAAAATGGGAGTTGTACGCCTTGGTCTTCTGCGGCTTGGAGAATGTAGCGATCGCTTGGGACTTCTAGAGTGTGCTTGGTATTGGTTTGGCGATGGTGAATGGTAATTTTATAGAATCGAGTCATCCCTTTCGTGTATAATTACAGATTGTGTGCTAAGTTTGATACTGTTAAGTCTCGCACACATCATAATAAACCCCCTGGAGAGGTGGCCGAGCGGTTTAAGGCGCAGCACTGGAAATGCTGTTTAGGGGAAACTCTAACGAGGGTTCGAATCCCTCCCTCTCCGTTGACAAGACGGTTGAATCATTCTAAGCCTGACGTGTCGGGTGTAACCGGAACAGTTCGAGGTCTTTGAGTGGCGATGCGGATAGAAAGCAAGTAAAGCCCCCCCGCGATCAGCACAGCAAAGATTAGTAGCAGGACTCTCACCCAGGTCTTTTGATGCCAATTTTTCGGCTCTGGCTCATGCATTAGTTTTTTGCCACCCCTGATTGGCGTATTGCTTCAAATAAACTAATTGTAGCGAGACAGGTGAATCATCCCCCCACAGGGGATGCTACCCTAAGGGTAACTGGCGAGTCTCAATTCCTAACCTCGGAAGAGACCCAGTGAATGTTCCATCAATTGATAGGATAGTCTTGTGGTTGCCACTCCTGAAAAAGTCCAATCAATACCCACATCTAACCCAGAAGGCGGCGATCGCGTTGCCGTTTTACTCATGGGTTACGGGGAAGTCGAAAGTTACGAAGATTTTGCCAACTATAACGAGCAAGCCTTAAACTTATTAACCGCTAAGTTTGCGCCTGTACCCACCTGGGTGTATCCCCCCTTAGCCAAACTGTTAGCCGTTTTTGATTTCCATGAGTGGGGACATCAGCACAACAATTTCATCTCCCCCCACAACCAAATTTTTGAGCAGCAACGAGCCGGAATTGAACAACACCTGCAAGAAAAATGGGGCGATCGCGTCCAAGTCTTTAAGGCGTTTAACTTCTGCGCTCCGTTTTTACCGGAACAAGTGCTGGAGCAGATTAAAGCCCAAGGCTTTGATAAACTGCTAATTTATCCCCTCCTCGTCGTTGATTCTATCTTCACCAGTGGCATTGCTGTCGAACAGGTGAATAATGCCTTAGTCAAGTTGACGGAGGGCGATGAACATTGGCTCAAAGGACAACGGTATATCCCTTCCTTTTACAACGAACCCGCCTACATTGACTTGATGGCGCAGATGGTAGAGGAAAAAATTGCGGCTGATTTAGCCTCTGCTTACTTACCCTCTCAAATTGGCATTGTTCTGATGAACCATGGTTGTCCCCATGAGGCAAAGGGATTTACCTCCGGCATCATGGAAAGTGAGGCATTGTATGAACGGGTACGGGAAAAGCTAATTAATAAGTATCCCTTAATTTCAGTCGGCTGGCTGAATCACCAAACCCCTCTGATTAAGTGGACACAACCCAATACTGAGTTAGCCGCGCAGAATCTGATTGATTTAGGGGCAAAAGCGATCGTATTTATGCCGATTGGCTTTGCCACAGAAAATCATGAAACCTTGCTGGATGTTCATCACATTATTCACGCTTTAGAGCATCGTAACTCTGATGTGACCTATGTACAGATGCCTTGTGTCAATGATCATCCTGACTTTTTAGCCATGGTGGCAGATTGGGCAAATCCTCAGATTGAAGCGCTTTTAGCCGAAACTGCGATCGCGGTTAATCCGGAATCAGCTTCCAGTCATCATCATCATCACCATCATCATCACTAAACCTAAATCCCCGACTTCTTGAACAAGTCGGGGATCTAATTAGGGCTTACTGCACTCGTTAGTCATAATTGGTATTAAATCACTCTATCGTTTACATTTATAGCCGTTATATTTGTCCGAAAACTAACCCCAAAACCCCGTTTTTGCTAGGCTGTATTTTAATTTCCAGACATAATATCTTCCAATACAGATACGCGATCTATAAGTCGATCAAAGTCCCCCTTCAGATCCCCCTTCCGTCCCCCTTAAAAAGGGGGAAACCAAAGGATGCTTCGCTTTTATTGCACGGGGATTTAGGGGGATCGACAATGTACCGCATAGCAGAGGAAACTGCTATATCTGCGTCCGTCCTGGACAAATCAACCCCGGCAACGTAGACTTACATTGTTGTATAGCAGTAGACACATCGATTAGGACTTTCGGCACCATTGTTCCAGACGCGCCATGGCGCGTCTCTACATAAATGATGTGTCCTAACCGCCATGGCGGTTGCTATAAAACTAAATTTTCACTGGACTTATCAGGATTGATCCAAGATATGGAAGATTGGACTCAAGGCTACGTTTCCGATGTCAGCTATGACTACAGTTTTTTTCCAGAGCTAGCACCCATTAACATTGCTTTCAACCTTCTAGATAGTCGGTTTGTCCCCCCATCGATTGAGAACATTACCTACTGTGAGTTAGGTTGTGGTCAGGGTTTCACAACTAATGTCATGGCGGCTGCTAACCCACAGAGTCAATTTTGGGGCATCGATTTTAATCCAACTCATGCCGCAGAAGCCCAGCGTCTGGCTGACGCTGCCAATCTCAAGAATATTCATTTTTCTGATCAGAGTTTTGCCGAATTTCTCGCCGCAGATACGCCTAAATTTGATTTCATTACTTTACATGGTGTGTACTCCTGGATTAGCGATGAAAATCGACGTACACTTGTTGACTTACTCCGCCAAAAATTGAAGTTTGGCGGTGCTGTTTATGTCAGCTATAATACTTTACCCGGTTGGTCAGCCGTAATGCCACTCAGGGAACTCATGGTTCAATATGTAGGTAGCACTCATGATTCAAGTATTCAGAAAGTCGAAAAAGGACTAGCATTTGCCGAGCAGCTTCAAACCCTTAAAGCCAGATATTTCCAGGAAAATCCTGTAGTGCAGCATAGTTTAGCAGAGATGCAGGATGATTCTCGAAATTATCTAGCTCATGAATATTTTAATGGTAATTGGCGACCTCTATACCATTTTGAAGTCACAAAGCAACTGGCTGAAGCCAAGCTCACTTTTGCTACCTCAGCAGATATTGATGATCAATTTCATGATTTCAAGCTAGATCAAGCTCAGTTAAATCTATTGGCAGAGACGACAGATATAACGCTGCGCCAAACGATTCGAGACTTTTTGTTTAACACCCGATTTCGTCGAGATATTTATGTTAAAGGACTAATTAAGTTACCAAGCTTAGAACAAGTTGAACTCCTCAGTAATTTTAGATTCGCTCTGATTGTTGATCCAGAAGATATTGAATATGAAATTGACTTGGTTGGTCGTCCGATTAAACTGGATGAAAAAATTTATCAGCCTCTGATTGCGGCATTAGCAGAGCGTCCTCAGACGCTCAGGGAACTGATGAAGCAACCTTATTTAACTAAGCTAGATTTTGCCTCCATTCTGCAAGCCCTCAAAATATTGATAACCAACTATAGTGCCGTTCCTGCCTTGCCAGAGGAGGGAGAAGAAGAACGGAAAGAATCTGTTACCCGATTTAATACGGCTGTCCTGAAACGAGCTAGATTTGGAGCTGATACTCAAATTCTTGCCTCACCAACGACCGGAAGTGGCATTGATGTCAGTCGTTCTGAACAACTTTTGTTACTCGCTTCTATGCGTCAGGGAGATCCGGTTCAATTTATTTGGAATATTCTGCAAGTTCAAGGTGAAAGACTGATCAAAGATGGCAAACCGTTGGAAACTTCAGAGGCAAATCAGATTGAGTTAAAAGAGCAGATTGAACAATTTGAAAAGACCAGTTTACCCTTACTCAAGCGTTTAGGATTGGTCTAACGGTGATATTTAGCTATACTGAGTCAAATTCCTTAATTACTACAGGAGCTAGTTCAAATTAATGAGCCAGAAATCCTCGCAATTTAAATTCCTTCGCTGTTTAGTTTTGTCTGTTGGGCTTGTTGCTAGCCCGACTAGCGTAATCGCTCAAATCGCCATGTTACAAGGCAATGAGCTGACTGATGTGCCAAACACCGATTTGGGTGTAGATCCAGTCGAAGTTGAGGATATACGCCCCAGCGATCGCACAGTTCCTGAATCAAGAGAACTGACTTTTCAATTTCTTACACCCCAGAATGCTGACTTAACCGATACAGGTACAGGTACAGCCATCACCGCTAATCCTGACAACGAAAGGGACACCGTTATTTTCCAAGGCAATATTGACCAGGAGCAAATCAGTCAAAATAAGAAATCGAAGAAAGCCGGGAAGAAGTCGAAAAAAGCCGGGAAGAAATCCAAAGTCGGTAAGAAATCTAAAGTCAGCAATAAATTTAAAAAGGGTAAGAAGTTCAAGAAATACTGTAGTCTCTTCTTTGAAAGGACTGTTACCAGGGGTTCAGAGTTCACAGCCACGGGTAATTTCAGTTCTGCTACGTTGATCCAAGTTTTTGACAATGAAGCCGCCTATCTGTCCGGAGCTTCAGCACTACAAACGATTGAATATTCAACGGCTTCTACAGACGCTGTCTCAGTAGGCGATCAAATTGGTAGCCTGACTGTCAAGACAACTCAGACTAATCAACTCACATTTCAATATCTTTCTACAACCGATACTGACTATACAGACGTTGTTATTACCCAAACCAAAAAAGGATATGGTGGTGTTTCTGGCATTGTTGATGCAGATGGCGAATCTTACATCGTCGTATCTAACGGTACACGTGGGAAGAAGTGCAAGAAGTTCAAACGCATCAGAACCTGTAAAAAGGGAGCTAAAAAGGGAGCTAAATTCTCTGTTCAAGGGAATATTTCGGCTGGGGGCAACTTTATCGAACCCATTGATTGTAGTTCTGACACACTCGTCCAAATTTTTAATGATGCGCCCGAGTTCATATTTCCTGATGTCCGTAAGAGCTACTGGGCTAGTCGTTTTATCTATCGGCTATCCTCTCTCAACATAATACAAGGCTTTCCGGATAGAGACTTCCTACCTGAGACTGGCATAACCCAGGCACAGTTTGCCGCAATTGTTAGTAAGGCGTTCAACGTTCCTCGAGTCAGACCAGTGACTGTTGTGCAAAGTATTCCCAGAGATTTTTGGGCTCATGGTGATCTGCAAACTGCTTATTCAATGGGCTTCGTTGACATCACCCGCAGTAATTTCAATGTAAATCAACGCCTCACGAAGCTAAATGTGTTGACTTCAATTGCCAAAGGATTGGGATACACTCAAGTAACGTCTGGCAGAAGCGTTGACGAGATCCTGAGTGTGTTTAGCGATGCCAATACCATCCCGGCTAGCGATCGCGTTTACATTGCAGCCTTAGTTGAAAAAGGCATCTTGGTGAACTACCCTAACGTCCGTACCCTGAATCTCAACCAAGTCATTTCACGCGCCGAAACCTGTGCTATCGTGCATCAAGCCCTAGTCGGTCTTGGACAACTTGAGGGCATTAGCTCCAACTATATCGCTCAGTAGTGGACTGACACAGCTAAAATTGTGGAATAGATTGGGTTCGTAGAGAGGGAACTTTAGCCCTCTCTAGCTATGCGAAGCGAGAACTAAAGTTCTCACGACAAACAAAGAGTGCTATAGGGCAACTTGATCTGTCTTATTTCTTCAATTCCCAAAACCATACCGATGTCTAATTTCTCAATTCAGGTTTATAAAAATATCAGCTCAAATAAACCACCAGAAATTAGTTTACCTGTCAATCTACCCCAATCAGATTTAGTTAATCCAGTCTTAATCAAAACGGCAAAAGAGTTATTTGCAAAAAATGGTGTTCTTGTGATTAAAAATCTCTTTGCCAAAGACTTTATTGCTGAACTAAACCAGTCATTTTCCGAGCAATACAACACCTATTTTGAAGACAAGGATCATCCAGATGCCTTAGGGGTCGGCGTTAAGCGGAAAATGATCACAGTCAATTTTCAGTATCCCTTTAATCATCCCAACCTATACGGGAATCCCTTGTTGATGTACTTGATGCAAGGTTTACTAGGAAAGGATTTTATTCTCGGTAGTTTTGGAGCAGTGATTGCCCTTCCTGGTGCTGAACAACAACATATTCACCAAGATCATCCAGCACTATTTGAAGATGAGGCTTTAGATCTTAAACTGCCTAGTTTTGCGATTACCGTTGTGGTTCCTCTGATAGATTTGACACCAGCTACCGGATCTACCCAGGTTTGGAAAGGTAGTCATCGTCTCTCTCAATCAGAAGAATTAGAAAAGAGAAATTCATCCGTTCCCTTTGTCTCCACCGGATCTTGTTACTTGATGGATTATCAACTATGGCATGGGGGAACACCCAATATTTCTAACCAGGTGCGACCGATTCTATATATTGTCTACTATCGCTCTTGGTTTCAAGAGACGGTTAATTACGAAAAGCAAACCCGCGTCTCTATTACCCAACGGGAGTATCAAAAAATCCCTGAAATATATAAGTTTCTATTTGTTAGAGTCCAGGAACTTTTCCAATTCAGTCAACCCACTCACCTAGATAAAAATTATCACCCCCCATCAAACGATCAGAGTCAAGACTATACCCCGGTCAATCCATTAACCGCATCTGAGCAAGTTAACAGGCTGAGTAAAGTTGCCAAACAGTCTCTGACTCAATATGGGGTTGAGCCGACAGCACTTAAATTGATCTCCCATGGGGAAAACACAGTTTTTGCTGTTGATACACCCAATTTATCTATCACTAAACAAAAGAGCGTAGGTAAAGCCCACCGTAGGTATCGCTATTCATCGTCTCGCTTTGCTTTAAGAGTTCACCGAGCCAATTATCTGCCCATTGATGCGATTGATTCAGAATTACGCTGGCTACAATTCCTGAGTCAGGAAGCACAATTACCTGTCCCGGAGCCAATACCCACATTAAATGACAAACTATGTACGTTGAGTGAGGCTCAAGGAGTCCCCGAACCTCGCGTTTGCTCGTTGACTCGATGGTTAAATGGCAGTTCCCTTTCATCTGAGGATACTAGCCAAGAGTCACAACTCCTACAACTTGAGTCTGTGGGTCGTCTTTTAGGTCAATTGCATGACCACGCCGAGCATTGGTCTATACCAGAAAACTTTACTAGACCACGTTGGGATTGGAATGGATTATTCGGAGACATGGCTGGCTATAGTAACGATGGGGCTAAGGTTTGGGATTTAACTCCCCAGCCTTACCGAAATCTATTTGAAAGCGTTAGCCAACAATTTAAAGAAACAATCGCATTGCTCACAGAAGATCGCAGCCAGTTTGGTCTGATTCATGGTGATTTTTGGTCAGGAAATATTCTGATTGATCAGCAGGAAATGAGGATTATTGACTTTGCTGATTGTGGTTTTGGCTATTGGGTTTACGATCTAGCTCGCTTCTTGAACGACTATATATATGAGCGAGACTTCTCCCTGTATTTAGACAAGCTCTTACATGGCTATAACCAGATTAGACCTTTTCCCCAAGCACAGTTACCTCACCTGAAAACGTTTATTATCGCTCAATATGCTGCCTATGGACTCTGGCAAATCAATCGAGCGCAAGATCATCCCTCTTTCCGGGCTAGGTTAGAGCAAGAACTACAAGAAACCGCTGAAGTAATTGAGTGGCTTATGGTTGTGAATTGATGGAAGTAGCTGTGTCGTATGTAGCTTTTTCCTGCACCTCCCATCGAAACAGCCGGGGAAGCTGTGCCAAGTCTAAGAAATAGTTACCTGTCCAAACAACAATTTCGACCATTAACAGAATCCGCACCCACGTCAATTGGCTATCAGAACTCAAGATAGTGAGTCCTTCATATAATTGCCAGAGGCGATAAGGCAGGTATAAGTAGGGAACCATTACCCAAACAACCGATTGAAACTGTTTTAATGTGATTATCTCCGATAAAATTTGTAATCCTAGCATCAAAAAATAGGAGGCAAGTACAGTTAACACGGTAGAATGGTTCCACCAGACGCCCCAGAGAAGCATAACGACTAGGGGAACCAAGACTCCGATAACCTGAACTGTACCAAACCAAATTTTAAACCATCCGGGCAAGGGTTCAGGAATAGTAAATGGTTTCGCCTTCCGCCACGCCCAGCCGACAATTGCAGTAAATCCAGTGGCAACAATAAAGAAACCGAGGTTCTCTAAAATTAGGTATAAATTTGTATTGACAGAAGTCATATAATTGTGTTCTGTAATCGGTTAATTGTCAGGTAAATCGCGTTTGAAACAATGGATTGATGATCTGTCATTTTCTCATAGGTTCTCCCAGTTCCGGTAAGTCTACCCTAGCTGCCAAACTAACTCAACTCGAACCCAAAGCCGTGATTGTGTCCACAGACGCGATCCGGGCGCAGTTATTTGGGGATGAGAACATCCAAGGGGATTGGTCATTGATTGAAACGCAAGTATTACAGCAAATTCATCGATCCATTGCCGATGGAAACCCGGTGATTTACGATGCAACCAATGCCAAACCCGAATGGCGGCGATCGCTTTTGCCCAAGATATCCGGTGAAACCGTGCGCTGGATAGCCTGGTATCTCACCACTCCCCTAGAAACCTGCAAAGTTTGGAACCGACAGCGCCAGCGCCAAGTTCCTGATCAGGTGATTGAGGATTTTTATCGCGCATTACGAGATCATCCGCCTCAAACCAACGAGGGATTTTTAGCGGTGAATTCGGTCAATCTAGCGGATACAGAATCGGATATCTGGCAAATGTTCAACCAATCAATCGGTAGAGACGCGCCATGGCGCGTCTCTACTTGTAATCTTAAAGATAGGCAGGATTGAAGGGATTCATCGATTAGGATGACTGACGAACATAAGGCTGACGTACCATCGGCTGATTCTCAGCAGGTGCAAAAACCAACGGAAGGGACACCCTCAGAGTCGGTTGATAACTCCTGGACGAACCGCATGGCTGGACTCTGGACTACAGCCAGCGATCGCTTGCAGAAACTCCTTCCCACCGAACAAGTTACACAAACGGTGATTGACTGGTTTAGTGTTAATGAGGCGCAAGTCGCTGAGATTTTGGCGTCGGTACGCAAAGAACTCCCCACAACCCAAGCGCTGCTGATTGGCAAGCCTCAATCAGGGAAAAGTTCCATTGTGCGGGGATTGACTGGGGTTTCAGCGGAGATTGTGGGTCAGGGATTTCGTCCCCATACGCAATATACTGAGCGTTATGCTTATCCGTCGAATGACCTACCGTTGCTGATTTTTACCGATACTGTGGGTTTGGGTGATGTTAACCAAGAAACGCCGATAATTATTCAGGAATTGGCAGGTGAATTGGAACAGGATACTCATCGTGCCAGAATCCTGATTTTGACGGTGAAAATTAATGACTTTGCCACGGATACGCTGCGACAGGTGGCTGAACAGTTACAAGAGAAATATCCAGAGATTCCCTGTTTGCTGGCTGTAACTTGTTTACATGAACTTTATCCGGCTGATGTCGTTGATCATCCTGCTTATCCGCCAGACTATGAAGAGTTGAATCGCGCCTTTGAGGGGATTCAGCAGGCTTTTAAGGGACTTTATAATCGGGCGGTTATGATTGATTTTACCCTAGAAGAAGATGAATATAATCCTGTATTTTATGGCTTAGAGGCACTCAGCGACGCCTTAGCCGAGTTGTTACCGGAAGCCGAATCCAGGGCAATTTCGCAATTATTGGAAGAAAAAGACGCGGGTCAGCAACTGGGGAATCTCTATCGGGATGTCGGGCGACGTTATATTTTAGCCTTTTCGATTATGGCAGCAACCTTGGCGGCGGTACCGTTACCTTTTGCCACAATGCCCGTTTTAACTGCGCTACAAGTTTCGCTGGTTGGGTTGTTGGGGAAATTATATGGACAAACGCTGACGCCTTCCCAAGCTGGGGGAGTCGTGAGTGCGATCGCGGGGGGTTTTGTGGCGCAAGCTGTGGGACGAGAATTAATCAAATTTTTACCCGGTTTAGGGAGTGCGATCGCGGCGTCTTGGGCGGCGGCTTATACCTGGGCGTTGGGTGAGGGGGCTTGTGTTTATTTTGGGGATTTAATGGGCGGGAAAAAACCCGATCCCCAGAAGATTCAATCGGTGATGCAAGAAGCATTTCAGTCGGCGAAAGAACGGTTTAAGGGTATAAAGTAAACCTGAAAAACAGCCCGGAGTTCAAACTCCGGGCTAATAGCCCAAGTCCATTAAAATGGACTAAAATTCTTATCCAGTCGTCTTCAACTTTAGCTTTCAGCCTTGGGTTTAAACTCAAGGCGGTTGGTGAGACTGTGGTCAAAGTATAGCAACCGCCATAGCGGTTAAGCTGTCATGCATTTAAATTGGGTATTAGTAGCGAGCAAGATGCAAAGCCTGCGGCATGGCTTCGCTTAACGCACTACAAAGATTGCGCCATTATTGATATTAAGGTTTAAATGCCGAACAGCTTAGGACACATCATTTATGTAGAGACGTTGCATGCAACGTCTCTACAATGGTGCCGAAAGTCCTAATCGATGTGTCTACTGCTATAATTGCCAGCCGTGCTAATCCAACATTCATTCTCGCAGGTAAGATAAGGAAACATATTGATCAAGGGTATTCAGATGGCAACCATCACACTTGAGCTTACGCCAGAACTCGAACAACAGTTACGGGATGAGGCTGCCCAACAAGGTCTTGATCCCAATCATTACATTGTAAATGCTCTGAAAGAACACTTGCGACCCGTTCGGCGTACTGCTTCCCGCCTGTCAAAGGCTGAAGCTGACTTATTGCAAAACATTAATTTGGGTTTACCACCACAAAGATGGGAACAGTATCATGCCCTGCTGGCTAAACGCCGTGCTGAAATCTTAACACCTGAGGAACAGGCAACATTAATTGAGATCTCCGACCAAATTGAACAAGCCAATGCTTGTCGAATTCAGTATTTAATTGAACTGGCAAGTTTGCGAAACACCTCATTGGAGACACTCATGCAGGAATTAGGCATTAAAGCCCCTGCCTATGTCTGAGCCAAAGTTAACAGCGAAACAGAAGGAAGCTATTGCTCGTCGTGCTGATGGATGTTGCGAGTACTGTCGCAGTCAGGCTCGTTTTTCACCCGATCCCTTTTCTATCGAACATATTACACCTCGTTCAAAAGGTGGAACCGATGAGAATGACAATCTAGCTTTGGCTTGCCAAGGATGCAACAACCGTAAGTACACGCATATTGAAGCACGCGATCCTGTGAGTGGAAATTTAGTATCGTTGTATCACCCTCGCCGCCAGAGGTGGGCAGACCAGTTTAGCTGGAATGAAGACTTTACAATAGTGATTGGTTTGACTCCAACTGGACGTGCAACTGTGGAGCGGTTGCAGCTTAATCGTGAGGGCGTGGTGAATTTGCGGCGAGTGCTACGCACAATTGGTCAGCATCCTCCAATAGATTCTGATCAGGTTTAATACTTTTCTAAGGCTGCCAGCAGCAGATGCCTCTCTGGAATTTATGGTGATAATTTTTCCTCCGTTTTTTGTTGCTTTACCAATTTTTTAACTAGACTTTTGTTGACCGCAAATATCACCGCTAATTGTCTAATTTAGCTTTTTTATATTAAATGAGTAGACCCGGAAACCAGCCTGGAGTTCAAACTCCAGGCTAATAGCCCAAGTCCATTAAAATGGACTAAAATTTTTATCCAGTCGTCTTAGACTTTAGTTTCATACTAAATCCGGGTGTCCCTACCCCCGTTATAACCTAGTCCGCGTAGGCGGCCTACCCTTCGGGAAGGCTTTGCCTATGTTTGTGTAGCAGCGATTTCAATCGCCGTGGCAAAAAGAGGGTAACTTAACGACTTTTCTCAATACCCTCACAGAGTTTGCGATCGCTCTCACTCACATTTGGGTTAGTCTTGAGATAGTCTCGCAGCCAATTACAACCGCGCCATAGCAACTCGTCCAAATTTAAATTCCATGCTACGACCTTTACTGTACCGTCACGGCTAGCAGAGGCAAGTTTTTGACCATCAGGACTGAAACTGACATCATAAACCCAATTGCTATGTCCTTGAAATGTTTGCAACTCTGTACCATCTACACGCCAAAGTTTCACTGTGCCATCACCACTGGCTGAAGCAAGTGTCTGACCATCAGGACTGAAGCTAACACTATTGACCCAATTGCCATGTCCTTGCAAGGTTCGCAATTCTGTGCCATCTATACACCAAAGTTTTACGGTACCATCACCAATAGCACAGGCAAGTGTTTGACCATCCGGGCTAAAGCTAACACTGTTAATCCAGTTGCCATTCCCCTTTAAGGTACAAACAAGTGTACCATCTAGACGCCAAAGCTTCACTGTACTATCACGGCTAGCGGAGGCAAGTATCTGACCATCAGGACTAAAACTGATACGACTAACCCAATGACTATGCCCTTGAAACGTTCGCAATTCTGTGCCATCTATATGCCAAAGTTTTACCGTACCTTTACTGCTTGCTGAGGCGAGTGTTTGACCATCCGGGTTAAAACTGACACTGGTGATGCCACCGCTATGTCCTTGAAAAGTTTTTAGTTCTGTACCATCTGTTCCCCAGAGTTTGACTGTGCCATCATGACTAGCTGAAGCAAGCATTTGACTATCAGGACTGAAGCTAACACTACTGACCCAATTGCTATGTCCTTCAAAGTTTTTGATAAGTGTACCATCTGTACGCCAGAGTTTTGCGGCTTTACCATCAAAACTCGTGGAGGCAATCATCTGACCATTAGGGCTAAAGCTGACACTATAAATTCCCCCGTTATGCCCCTCAAAAGTTTGGATGACGGTACTATCTAAACTCCATAGTTTCACAGTACCATCAAAGCTAGCCGAGGCAATCATCTGACCATTAGAGCTAAAACTGACACTATAAATTCCTCCGTTATGTCCCTCAAAATTTTGGACAATTGTACCGTCTAAACGCCAGAGTTTTACTGTGACATCACCACTGCCTGAAGCGATTGTCTGACCATCGGAACTAAAGCTGATACTGTAGACCCTACCACTATGACCATTCAAGATTTGTGCTAAAGTTCCATCTAAATGCCAAAGTTTTACTCTGCCATCAAAGCTAGCGGAGGCAATTATCTGACCATCAGGACTAAAACTAACACTACTAACCCTATTGCTATGTCCCTCAAAGGTTTGTGCTAAAGTTCCATCTAAATGCCAAAGTTTCACTGTTCCATCACCACTACCTGAGGCAATTATCTGACCATCAGGGCTAAAACTAACACTATTAATCCAATTGCTATGTGCTTGAATGGTTTGTATTAGAGTGCCGTCTAGACGCCAGAGTTGCACTGTTCCGTTACGATTAGAGGCAGCAATTGTTTGACCATCAGGACTAAAGCTAACGCTATTAACCCCATCACTATGTCCCTGAAAGGTTTTGACTAAAGTGCCATCTAGACGCCAGAGTCTCACAGTACCATCAAAGCTAGCTGAGGCAATTGTCTGGTTGTCAGGACTAAAGCTAACACTTAAAACTCCACCGCTATGTCCATGAAAGCGATTACGTTCTTTTATAGAGTAGACTATCTCCCATAGTCTACACAACACCCGAGTCTGGATTATAGATGGCACTTGTATATTTCGTAATTTTCTGCATGCCTTGATACTAACAACTAAAGCTCCTAGGTGGTCATGAGACAAAAATAGAGCTTTAGATAGGGTACTGAGTGCTTCAATTTCAGTAATTTCTACCCGCTTGCGTTCCTCCTGTTCTTTGTGTAATGCCGTTTCTTTCTCTTTTAGGGCTTGCCTTAATTGGGCTTCGGTTAACTTCTGCTTCTCCCTGGCTTCTGCCAATTCCACCAACAATCCTAGTTGTTGCTGCTGACGAATAAATGCGGCTAAATAATCATGAACTAATTGATAGCGATCCGCCGGAATCTCTGGTAATAGAAACACTAATCCCGATTCAACAAAAATCTTGAGTGCCAAATCTAATTTACTCGCGTTTGCCGTTAACTCATCAACTAACTCCTTTAAATCCCGTTCTAATTCAGCGCGAGTCTTTAGCGGACGAGTTCCCTTTTCATCCGTCAGTAAATACAGCGCCAATTCCGCTGCTTGTCGATTCTCAATACCACAATCCTCAATCACAGCTTCGACATATAGCAATCCTAAATTGATTGTGGCAATTTTCAAAACTGAAACCCTTGCTATACCTTGATTTCAAGCCGTCTACTTGTTGCATCCTATTTAGGATTGCTATAGTGCTTGACTAATTCCTCCTTCGTTCCTACCTCTCGATAGTCAGCCAAAGTTTTAATATTTTCCGCTTGCAGTTGCGCCCCCACAATCTGTAATTCAATGGGTAATATTTCCCCCGTTTGACCCGCTAAATCCTTGACCAATTCATCAATTAAGGCAGGTTCTAGGTAAAAGCGCGATCGCGTGGTTAAATCTTCTATAATTGATCGGGCATCGGCGGGTGAAAAATTCCCTAATCCATACAGTACATTCTTGCCTAAAATATCATGACCAATGACACTCATGCTATCGAGGCGATTACACTCTAGTAGATAATGCAGGTAATCCTCCCGCAGCGATAGAATTACTTTAACTGATAAAATATTCAGACAGTCTCCTAAAAAGTCCCAAAATGGTCGCCGTTGCGCTAAATTGGGATAAACAAAGAAGAATTCTTCAAACTGGTCAAAAATTAGCACTGTCCTGATATTGTGCTGTTCATTTTTCCGTAACTGTTCCAGGATTTTGGCGTAATGCGGGGTTTGTGGCGAGGTTGGTGTTTTTCTGGAAAAGTTATTGTCTACATCCTGAGAAGGTGAGGGCGGGTTTTGTTGAGAGGTTTGTGGTTTTCTGGAAAGGTTATCTCCTAAACCCGCCCCTACAGAAGAATCGGGCGGGTTTTGTTTAGAGATTTGTGGTTTTCTAGAAACGCTATCGTCTAAACCCGCCCCTATAGGATTATTTGTCGTTTTTTCCTCCTCTAACTCATCCGTTACGAAATCCGTTACCAACTGCTTGTTCAATTCCTCTACCCAATTGGTATAAACTCGGATTAAAAGAGGCAAATTATTTTGAATACCAATAACTCTGTGTTTTAAGGCTGGCATTAATCCCGCATTTACGAGGGAACTTTTGCCCACGCCTGATAATCCATGAATTACGATTAGCTTACAGTCATTCCGTCCAATCCGCTCTAATAACCGCTCTAAATCCCGCTGTCGCCCTGATGCGATAATTTCCGGCGCAACTGTTTCTTGATTATCGGTTTTGGCTGACGCTTCTTGTCGGTGTGGTTGTAGTCTTCCCGCACCAATAAAGGCGCAAATACTATATTGTTGTTCAATAGAACGCCGCAGTTGCTTTGTGGCAAATGCTGCTAAATAATGCTTTTCTTCAAAATAAAGGTCGCGCAATTCTACGAGAATTCGGATATATACTAAAGGATGTCCTCGATCGCCTAAATCTCTGGCTTGCACCAAATGCGCGATCGCGTCTTGTTTATTGCCCAATTGTCGTTCCGCTTGGGCTAAAAATAGCAAGTTTAATCCCTGAAACCATCGATTCTGTTCCGGGAGTTGGGCTAAAATATCCTCGGCTTGTTGTGCGGCTTTGCGACTATCTTCCCAACGCTGTTGCTGTAAGGCGACTTCGGCTAAAAAACTATAATCTTGGGCTAATCTACTGGTACTGCTATACCGTTGATGCAAGGATAACGCCTTTTGTGCCACTTGTTCTAATTCATCCCATGATTGCATCCGTTGCAAGACTCGTTCAAGTTGGGTAATGGATTTTGCCACTAAATCGGGGCGGTTTTCTTGTTCAAAAATGTCCAAAGTTTGCTGTAAAGGAATCTTGGCGGGTTGCCAATTTAGTTCGCGGTGTTTTGTTCGATCAACGGCGTAATAGTGGTAGAGTCCAATGTGAAATAATACTAACCCGACTTTTAATTGAGGGTTAATCGTTTCTCCGGGTTCTTCAATAAGGGTTGGTTGATTTAGATTATCGGTTTGAGGCGAAGGGTTATCGGTAAAACCCGCCCCTACATGGGTTTGTTGTTGCCAAAATTCTAAACTTTTCTGTAAATAATCTAAGGCTTCTGGACTATCCCCCGCATTTATTCCTCGTAGAAATGCTAAATCTGCGGCAAACTGGGGGGTTAACTCTAGTTCCCGCTGAGATAACTCTTTTAAGGATACCTCGAATTCTGAACGAGTTAAGCAACCTAGGTCTAAAACGTTGGCTAACTTATATAAAGATTGAGGGGAATTTACAGCTAAGGCTTTGGTAAATAGAGATGTGACAGCCTGCTGGAGAGCATTAACTAACTCATCCGTTGGTATTGCAAAGGCGGTTGTTGTTGCCCAACTCTCGAAATCTGGCGCAACTCTCAGCAGTCGAATATAAACCCGATCATTCATCCATAGGATGAAAGGAAAGGGAAAATTCTTGCGAAACTCTTCCCGCACCTGATTCATCGCCGCGAACATGTCATCCACATTGTCTAAAGCGGCAAAGCCAGATACCATAAGGGCAGAAGGTATCTCCTGTCCTAGTTGCGATCGCACGGTGCTAAATAGGGTTTTGTCGTCTGGCTTCAGGTGAATAAGTCGGATGTCGAAGGTGCATTCATCTTGCAGTTGCTGGATCAGGCGTTGTTGCAAATATCCATAGTTACAACGCGCCAACATCAGGCAAAACTGTCCCTGACAGGCTTCCATCGCCCAGGCTAATTCATCTAAAGACTCCTGATTGGCTAGAGTAAAATCGTTCAAGTATTCACTCCTACATCATTTATTTATTGTAGTGAGTTCATTGGTTCTGGCAATGGGGGAAATTTAACGGTGAATGCTTCCCAAGATGTACAACTGATTGGAACCTCCGATAATACTCGGCATCCCAATGGCTTGTTCACGACAAGTACAGGGAATGGCATGGCGGGAAACTTGACAATTGAAACGGGAGCCTTACAGATTCGCGATCGGGCGCAAGTGAGTGTGGACAGTTTTGGCTTAGGGGAGGCGGGGAACTTGATGATTATCGCCGACTCCACCCCATGAAATCCTCAATGCCCATGCCATTTGGGAAGATTGGCGTATTGACGTCGAGGCTGAAGCCACTGATCCGATAGAATCGGATCGGGTCAGCCGTGATAACCAACGCCCAACCGATAACGAACCCAAAAGAATTGTCGAAGCGCAAGGCTGGTATAGACATGCCAATGGCACGATAATTCTCACCGCCGAACCCAAGACTGTAACGCCATAGGAACTGGGTTGAGTTCGGTCAACTGTCACTAATTTTGAGGTTAATATAAGCACGCATTGAGTATATTGTCCATATACCTAAGATTACAAATTGTGACTTTAGAAAAATGCTACAATCTTTACTGATTAAGGCTTTCCGCTAATTTCCTAGTCCACCTATGAGCTGTGCCACGCCACTAGATTTACCTAAGTTTGGCGTAGCGCATTCACTCGGATCTGTTCTCCAACCTCGTGCTAACGGCTCAACAGGCGCTAAACGGCAATGTCATCTAACAATTTAGACCACTACTACAGAATACTGGGACTAGAACCCGGAGCCTCCCTAGAAGACGTGAACCAAGCTTACAAAGACTTGGCATTTATTTGGCACCCGGATCGCGTCCCCGAGGACAATCAGCGCTTGCGTCAGAAAGCTGAAGCCAAACTCAAGGAAATTAACCAAGCGCGAGACGAACTGCGATCGCAAAAACCCAAAACCCCCAAACCTCCATCCTCACCGCCGCCCAAACCTGCTTCCAATACCTATTATTACCGTGCTAAATCGCCCCGACGAGAACCCACTCAATCGCGGCGTTACTATCAATCCAGAGAACCGCAGCAACCGCCCTCCTCCTCCAGGAACTACTACCAACCCAGAGAACCGCAGCAACCGCCTTCCTCATCCAGGAACTACTACCAACCCAGAGAACCTAAGCAATCCCAGCGCCCGCGATCGCAGCCTGATCTCAGTGGCGCTAATTTTCAGGGGGTTGATCTGAAAGAAAAAGACCTATCTGGACGTAATCTTAGTAATGCCAATCTCAGTCAAGCTAACCTGACGGATGCTTTTTTACATAAGGTGAATCTCAGTGGCGCGAATTTAGAAGGAGCAAATCTGTTTCGCGCTAACTTATTTCAAGCCTGTTTAGTTCAGGCAAATTTACGGGATGCGAATTTAATTGGTGCAGATTTAAGTGGTGCGGATTTGAGTGGTGCGGATTTGCGGGGCGCTAAAGTGGGAACAGGCGACCGATTGTTGGTTAAATTAACGGGAGCTATTTTATCGGGAGCTATTTTACCCGATGGCAGAATTCATGAGTAATCAGACTGAAGAATATAATCCTTCAGCCGCAATGATCTCGATTGGAAAAATCAACTCCTCATTATCTCCAAATTCCCCCTCAATCATATTGTGCCGAATACTCCAGTTTTATTCACCTTAAACATAAAGGTTTGGGTGTGAGGATAAGTTTGAAGCACCTTTTGCAGGAGTGTAATCTCATTGAAGTCTATAATATAGGTTTCACTATTTGGCTCAATCACGACATACCCATTGTTATACTTACTAAAGAGTTCCGGCTTTAATCGGTCAAAAATTAATTGACAACGCTGATACAATTCTTCCTTTTCAGATTTCCAATGGGCTATTTTTTCCGGAGACCATTGAATCTCAGAAAATACTCTGCCTCGACGATGTACTGTAGGATTGGATTTTGATTGAGCCATTCTTGTTTCTCCTGCTTCTAATACTGGATAATTTTATCTCAATTTTACCTCTAAATTGCTAAATTGACTCCACTGTACGGGTGTATCTCGATCCGTTATCTTGGAAAGAAATACATCCGGCGCTTGTCGAGGCGGGTTGACACACCTACCGAGAATGTTGCTGACTTCAGCGTTTGTAGTCAGTGTCTGACTTTAAGGCGAAGACAGCGCCACGACGAACTCCTCCAGAATCTGCCCAGATAGGTTAACCTGTATGCTAGAAGACGGTTCCCCGTACCCACACCTTGAACAGTTAACAATCCTCTGACTGTCAATGTTCGGGTTTTGTCAATCCTTTATCAGGAATGAGTATGAAGTTATCTGAATAGTTTAATTTAGAATGATATATTGGACGTATTTTCAGCCGCATTTTCCGGCGTATCTATCGGGAGAACGATTTCCAATTGTGGAAACAGAATCCTATTATAGAAAAAGCCTTGGTGACGAAAATTTAGAATTTTACTGGGCGAAGCGTTCGCGGCGAAAATTTAGCCGTAGAACCGAAAAATATGGGCGCGAAGGTTTCTTCGCCCCTACGAATGTATGAATTTATGACTGTATGACTTTTACAAACCAGGGTTTACTATGACTAAGGCATCATCACCAACATCTAGAGGCGTTAACCGACGCGGGGAAACGGATTGGCGACTTTTCCGGAGATTGGTTCCTTACGCGCTGACTAAAAAACGCTTACTGATCACAGCGATTATTTTACTCATTCCCGTATCCATTCTAGGTGCGATTCAACCCTTAATTATTGGTCAAGCGGTTTCCTTGATTCGTCAAGAAGAAACGTGGTGGTTTCTGGATAATCGTTCTTTATCCGAAGGCATCAATATCCTGGCGACTCTGTTATTACTGAGTATCATTATCCGATTATCCTGTAGCATTTTCCAGAAATTCCTGGAAGAAAAATTAGGTCAGCAAATTACCGCCGGGATTCGCAATGATTTATTTGACCATATTACCTCCCTGGCGGTGCGATTTTTTGACCGAACTCCGGTGGGAAAACTGATTACCCGGATCACCAGTGATGTGGAAGCATTAGGATTAGTCTTTTCCAGTGGTGCCATTGGCATTCTCAATGACATTTTCTCAATGCTGGTTATTGCCATTTTCATGTTTTCCCTACAATGGCAACTGGCGCTAATTTTGATATTAATGTTATTTCCAGTTACCGGGTTAATTGTCTACTTCCAGCGGCAATATCGGAAAGCGAATTATACAGCTAGAGAAGAACTCTCCACACTCAACTCAATGTTGCAAGAAAATATCGCTGGGATTAATATTGTCCAACTATTTCGCCGGGAACAAGTGAATGCTGAGATGTTTCGGGCGGTGAACCAGCGCTATGTCGCGGAAGTTGATAAAACCATTTTTCACGATTCTGCTGTATCTGCCACATTAGAGTGGATTTCTTTGGTTGCGATCGCGGCGGTATTATGGTTAGGAGGCTGGTTAATTCTGCGAGATAATCTCAGTTTTGGTGTCTTATCTGCTTTTATTCTTTATGCCCAGCGTTTATTTAATCCTTTGCGTCAGTTTGCGGACAAGTTTACCATGTTCCAAGCTGGATTCACGGCACTTGAACGGGTGAGTGATATTATGCATGAGCCGATTGAAATTCGTGATCCAGAGTTATCTCATGCGGCGTTAATTTCAGAACAGCAGAGAACAAATGGTAAGAGAGAAATAGCGGCGCATCGAGGTGAAATTCGCTTTGAACATGTCTGGTTTGCTTATAAAGATGATGACTATGTTCTCAAGGATTTAAACTTTACCATTCGCCCCGGAGAAAAAGTGGCGTTAGTCGGTCCCACGGGGGCGGGAAAGAGTTCGATTATTCGCTTGCTGTGTCGCCTCTATGAAGCGACAAAGGGACGCATTTTAGTGGATGGGGTTGATATTCGGGATTTGCCCCAAGCTGAATTACGGCGTCAGATGGCGGTTATTTTGCAAGAGGGGTTTTTGTTTGCTGGGGATGTTAAAAGTAATATTACCTTGGGCGAAGACTACTCGATTGAAGAAGTTAAAGCGGCGGCGGAAGCCACAAATGTGGCACAATTTATTGAACAACTTCCTCAAGGTTACGATACTCAACTTCGGGAGAGGGGAACCAACCTTTCTGGGGGTCAAAAGCAGTTATTAGCATTTGCGCGGGCGGCAATTCGTGATCCACAAATTCTGGTGTTAGATGAAGCGACGGCGAGTTTAGATGTGGGAACCGAAGCGTTGATTCAACAAGCCCTTGATCATTTATTGGAAAAACGCACGGCGATTATTATCGCCCACCGTCTCTCAACCATCCGCAATGTAGACCGAATTTTGGTGCTTAAGCGGGGTGAGTTGGTTGAATCTGGTTCTCATGAACACCTGTTGCAACAGAATGGTTTGTATGCGGCTTTGTATAAGTTGCAGATGTTGGGAAGTTAGGAGATTCGTCATTTGTCATTTGTCATTTGTCATTTGTCTCAAATCGAAACGACAAGAGGGCGGGTTTTGTTGATAAGTTATCGGTATACCCATCAATTAAACGGCTAAACCCGCCCCTACAATAATATATAACTTTTACCTCCTGCCTTCTACCAGTTTCTTGCCCATGGCTATCGCTTATCAACCAAATTGTTGCCTAGATTCGTTTGATTTGCCCAAATGTTAGTCAATTTATCACGTTTATTTTTCTTGCTTGTCTTGACAAGGATGGCTAAGTATGTATAAAACAATAAAAAGAATCGGTGCGATCGCGTCGATTACCCTCCTCACTTTAGCCCTAGGATGTTCTCCATCAGAACAAAACCCTGAGACGATTGAAAGTCGCGATCGCACGTCTGGGGAAACGACTGAATCTCCTGCAACCAAGCCCATTTCAGCACCAACCCATTCTCTCGGTGAGGTCATTTCCATCAGCCAAAACAATCTCAATCTCCAATTTACTGTTAACAGCACCAGGGTACATCCCGGAAAAGGCGTGATTCAACCCAATAAAGGAAATCAGTGGGTAGTAGTCGATACAACAATTGTTAATCAAGGACAACAACCACAAACCTTTTCCGTGGTTTCCTTTGAAGTTATCGATAGCAACAATAATACTTATGAAGTGGCGCTTTTAGCCAGTGCATTGGAGGATATTGAGACGCCGACAGGTGAAATTAGTCCCGGCGATCAACGACAGGGACAGCTTGTGTTTGAAGTTCCCGAAGATACGACCAATTTGAAACTGTTATTTCAGCCGAATCCGATTGAGTGTGAAGAAAAATTAACAGCCGCCAAGGGATTAGATTGTCAACCCATTGTTGTTAAACTATAACCAATCACCCATCACCAATCAACCCTATGGAAACCGCCAATCCGATATTCCGCCATCAAATCTCTGCTGATGTAATTGCCTTAGACAAACAGGGACGAGTTGTTCTAGTTGCTGATGTCAGAGGTAGCCGTGTGGTTAAGCTTACCCTCTCTCAATTTACCTCCTACCTAAAAGCCACACAAACCGTCGTTCCATTCGCGATGCTAGTTGACCCCGAAACGATTCAAATTGTTCAATGGGATGGCGTCAATTGGTCTGAGGCGATCTGTTCCCTAAAAACAACAAATATAGTAAACTACTATGATCCAAGCTGCGACAATCAAACCATTGATGGAGATTATCTAGAAGCGTTAATTGAGTCTTGGCTGCGAGACTTAGCTTATCACTGGAAATCCGTCACACCGCCAGCAACTAACGATTTAGCTGCTATTGGTTTGTTGCAGCAGCTAGAAGATGGAAGCACCAAAAGTGACGTGGAGATTGCGGGTGATACTTTACTTGGAGACCAATTTTTTGATGAGTATTTGTACTGGGCGTGATCCGCAAGCCAATACTCTGTTAGAGAGTAGCTTACCATCGGTACAATTCGTCCTGCCAAGTATTTGCGTGATGGAAGCATTATCAGCCTTGGAAAAGGAGCTAAAGTATCGCAGACGCTTTGAAAATGAGTTAAACTTACAAATTAGTCAAGTACGGCGTGATCAAACCTCATCCCATGCTCAACGATTACTATTATATTTAGATCAATCCCGTCAAGAAAACAGGGCGTTACTGTCAGAGGTAAAAATGCGTCTGTTTCAAGCGATTAACCAGATATCTGGGAAAGCCGAACTCATTGATTTAACGTCGCCCATAATCCAAGATGGTTTAACTATTTCTTTAATTGATCAAGATTATACAGATAATCTGATTCTTCACTGTATTCTACATCAGGCTCGGTTATACCCGACGGAAACTCAAGTATTTTTGAGTAGTAATGAACGGGACTTTGGTACACCCGAAGTTCAAGCCGCCTTGCGAAATGTGGGGATTACCAATTATTTTAGTAGCACTCAAGTATTGCTCAATTGGCTACAGTCCCAGCAATCTGAATAAGCAACAGAAATGATCCAGGTATTGGCTAGTTCTAATTTAAGGCGTCTAGGGTTCGCTGCCATCCTCGCCTTCTTGTGTGCGATCGCGCCGTTTGTAGTAGGCGCTGTCTTCGCCATCAACGCTTGCATCACACCCTTCAATCAAAAGGTTGATTTGTAGAGGCGGGTTTTACTCTTAGCTGCGGCGAGATCTTACCCAGTGAATAAACCTGCCCTGATCCTAAGTACAATTTTTGCTCAATACAGCGCTTCTTTAGGTTAATTTAATTAATGGCTAATTGAGTAGAGACTTGGGACGAAGTGAGATATAATAAATTCAACCATCATCCCGTTATCGACAAATAGAGCAATCATGTGCATCCCCTAGAAATCAAGGATCAACTCAAATCCCTAATGAAAAAAGCATCATCGATAGAACCCTGTTTAGCGAAACGGTTAGATGAGATCAATCGCTGGGTAAAAGACATCAAGCCAGGTTCGCTTACTGCCAAAAAATTTGTCATGGCGTTTTTGTTAGAGGTGATTCGAGATGCTGACGTTTGGCTTAAGCTTAAAGGCTTATCCTCTCCAGAATTGCAGGACTCTGCTTTTGAGAAAATGACGCCCACGGAACAATATTGGTATGGTTATCTTTTTCCCCTATGGCTAAATAGCAATGATCCAAAGTTTTATATTTGGAAACAAAAATTGATGTCATGCGAATTTAGTCAAACGGACGATGATATCCTTAAGTCCATTGTTCAAACTATAGAGAGTCGAGGGGGTACAGTTTGGCGACGCTATATCGCCGATTTTTCTATGGCAACCGATTTGATTGTTAGTTATCGTCAAAGAAAACCACTTTGCCTTCAGGTGACTAGCGTGAGTAATAACTATTCTCAAAAAAAATATCAAAATTGGCAAAATACGCTACAAATGTGGGTAATCGATAGAGGACTTTTTCTAAGTTATAACCCTGGAAAACCCGATTTTTTGGAGCAGTTAGTAACAATAACACTTCATAACAGTGACTTTCTTCCCCTGGGGCGTTATCTCCAATTTCCCTAACTGGGCAGATTAGTCATGACGACCGAATTTTTTTAGCACAAACGGAATTTCCTATCTAACTTATGGTCACCAAACAACAAAATTACAGTCATGATGACTTAGGCGCTTTTTCTGAAGCGCTGGAAAAATCCCGAAAAATGCAGCAGGATTGGCTGACTCATGGACTTGATTTTGTGAATTTGTATATTGAGGATATCGAGGGAGATTGGTTAGACAGATGGGATGATGATGAAACAACGGTAGAGAATTCTGTTACTTTAGCATCGGAAGAAACGTTTATTGATACCTCAATTGTCGAATTTATTGGTGCTTTTTTGGCGAGTGATTATTCCGCCGCAGTCTGGGCGCGAGAAAGTGATCATCCGTTAGCGATGCGAGTGCAGCAGCAAATGGAAACTGAGGGATTAGCTCAAATTATTGCCCGGTTGGAAGGCTGTTTGAGTATTGCTGATGAATCGGATAAACTGCATGAAGCGATCGCGATTTTGGCAGGTGGGGTTACGGTTGGAGAGATAACCCGCGATTCGGGTGATGAAGAGGATGAGTTTAAGTTATTTGATTTAGCCGAAAGTTTGTTGGAGAAATTAGCGGAACTTAAGGAAAGAGAATGGAGGATTATGGGGAATTGAGGTGAATGAATGTATGTCAAGTTTGTCGGTTGATTCCTGGGAACGTAGGCGGAGGGTTCTGGAAGAGTAATCCAACTTACACCATGTCCGCTTGATTGTTTACTTACATTAGATCGCACCTTGGAGAAGGGCGCACATCTGTTATTGGTGTCAACTTAAGCTGAAAAGCACGACTGGCAAGCATTTCACCCTCATCCCCTAACCCCTTCTCCCGACCCCCCTCGTTCCCCCCTACCCCCCTCGTTCTCACAAGGGTAGGTTTTTTAAGATTGCGGTTCAGGTAAGACAAGGAAGACCGGTAGACCATCACTTCGACTTCGCTCAGCGACCGTAGACAAGGAAGAGTTTTAAAGGAAGAGTTTTAACGAAAAATAGGGCGTTTCGGCTTTTAGAAGTTAGTTTGACCGAACAAAATGCTGTACGGTTTTCCCCCCTTGTCTTCTTTCCATCCTTGTCCTCCTTGTCTTGTCCCCACCTAAGAGTAAAAAACCTACACCTGTCAGCGTTCCCCCCTACCCCCCTCGTTCCCCCCTACCCCCCTCGTTCCCCCCTACAAGAGGGGGGAGGACAGAGGATGCTTCGCTTTTGTTGCACGGGAGAAGGGGAACTTTCTCGAATAACCAAGTGTTCAACGCCTTACGGCATCAAAGGTAATCGCACATCAGAATCAAAGCAAATTATAGCTTCTCTTCCACTCGTGCTCAACGCCTTACGGCATCAAAGGTAATCGCACTCAGATAACCCGCCTCGCCCGTCCCCGCAGTATAGTGGGTGCTCAACGCCTTACGGCATCAAAGGTAATCGCACTATTTCCCCTTCTACGAAGTGTTTTCCAGCCTCAAGTGCTCAACGCCTTACGGCATCAAAGGTAATCGCACACCAATGGCATAACCTTGAGAAACCTAGCCCGCCAGTGCTCAACGCCTTACGGCATCAAAGGTAATCGCACATCTCTTTCTTCTGGCGACCACTCAGCCCTTGGAGTGCTCAACGCCTTACGGCATCAAAGGTAATCGCACAAAGGAATTCGAGCCAGACGTTGTGTTAATCGACTGTGCTCAACGCCTTACGGCATCAAAGGTAATCGCACTAACCAATGTCGCCGACTGTCGGGCGATCGCACTTGTGCTCAACGCCTTACGGCATCAAAGGTAATCGCACTATTCCCAATCCAGTTCCACTGAGCTAGGTCGGAAAGTGCTCAACGCCTTACGGCATCAAAGGTAATCGCACTTAAGTTTCATATCGACTCTCATGGTAGAATGAGAAGTGCTCAACGCCTTACGGCATCAAAGGTAATCGCACTTGAGGGCAAAACTGACCTTTGCATAGCAGCCAACATGTGCTCAACGCCTTACGGCATCAAAGGTAATCGCACACCAAACACTAGGTCGAGATCCGCAGAAGTTGTCTGTGCTCAACGCCTTACGGCATCAAAGGTAATCGCACGTGAACCTAGATGGCTCACCCGCCCAACTATTTCTAGTGCTCAACGCCTTACGGCATCAAAGGTAATCGCACCTGGGATTACAGGGAGGGAGTCGGCGACACCCCTTTGTGCTCAACGCCTTACGGCATCAAAGGTAATCGCACCTTAGACCCCCGTTTTTGGGCTTATATCCTTGTGTTGTGCTCAACGCCTTACGGCATCAAAGGTAATCGCACACGCATTCCACGAGTTGTGTGCAGAATACAATCTGGTGCTCAACGCCTTACGGCATCAAAGGTAATCGCACTACAGGCGGCTGATCGATCCGTTTGATATCCCAGTAAGTGCTCAACGCCTTACGGCATCAAAGGTAATCGCACTCCTGAACACAGAAAAGGCTTTTTTTGTGGAAGGGGTGCTCAACGCCTTACGGCATCAAAGGTAATCGCACCGCGATCGCGGGAACCCTTAAATCATAATGGCTGCCAATCGGTTTTGCAAGCATCTCCCCAACTCCACTCTCCTCACGCCAAAATTGACTCAAATTTGGCTAATTTTGACAAAAATCAAAACGCTGTAACCCTTATCCTGAAAGGAATCCCGGCATTTTGCAAGCATCTCCCTCTCCCTTAAAAGAGCCGCAAACCCAAGCCCTGTATGGATTTGCACCCTATTCCCCAGCCTTCCAAACCTCAACAGACACAGATGCTTGTAAATTACTCTACCCGAATCTCTATCCACGCATTATCAGGCGGTTGACACCATTCACTCAGAGGAAGTAACTGAAATCGTTGCCAACGGGTTCCTTTTGAACCAACATGATCCACCCAATAGGGTAACGTTAATAGTCCATCCTCCTGTTGCACTAACCAGCGTAGTGATTCACCCCGATAGTCTTCCGGTAACAAATTAATCCCATTGACTAAATCCCGACTTTCACCCAAACTTAACCCACCAAATCGATCCACCGTTTCTGGATTCGCGATCGCGTCTGTTAATCGTTGGCATAATCTTGGTTGGGCGTTGTCGTTTCCTGAGGCTACCCAGACGATAAACTGAATATCACTGAGTAACTCTTGATAATCTGGACGCGCATTGGTGGGATCAAAGATTTGCTTCTTTTTGAATCGGCGAAAGGTACGGAGGATGGTGGATTTTTCTGGTTCATTTAATAGTGCGATCGCTAACTTAATCCCACAATGCCGATATCGATCCATTTCTCCCACCATGGATAAGAGCATACCATAAACCGTTGCTGGAGGCGGAACCGGGTAGGTTTGGGCGTATTCCCTGGCGCGGGAGACACGGAAACAGGCGATGGGAACCTCAACTTTGAGGGCGGTAATCATGATACTCCCTCCAATTGCGGTAACTGTAAATCATTGGCAATCTGTTGTTTAAGCGTCGAAACTGCTACTTTTGTCCCCGCTAGCACATTAGCACCTAATTCCTCCAAGCGATCGCCTTCTGGGGTTTTGGCAATTGCACCCGCTACCCAGAGTTCGGTTGCTTCAATGTCTCCCACTTCCACACGATGGATTAAACTGGGCAGAGATATCTCCCCCTCTTCATCTTCCTGGAAACAATAGAGAATCCGAGGCGAGAAATCCTGTGTCCACCGCAAGACTAAACTTTCTGGCGAAAAATCATAGAGAAAACGGGCGTGGTTTCCGGCGACTTCTCCTAAGGAAACTAACCCGTCTAACACTGGAATAATCCGAGATGTCTCTTTCAATCGATTAGGGGTTAACGCAAAGCCATATTGATAGCGCGTGGCGTGAACTTCTGTGCCATAAAGAGAGGTTCTCCCCTTTTGTCCACTGGCGGAATTAAAGGTAATATCTCCCGCATAAGGAATCGTGGAAACGGCGCGAGTGACTTCTAAGACTCCTCGCCTTGCCAGATTGGTTCCTTTGGCTTTTTTGCCTTTCCCTTTTTTCTCTTCGTCGCTAAATTCTTGTTTCGCCCCTTCTGCTTTCATGTAACCGAGGACATCATCATCAATGTAGGTGGTTTCATCAAAACTGCCCTGTAAAACATTATCATTTTTCTGATCATCCCAACAGCGATTTACGGTATAGTCACTCCCAGCGGTTTGCCAATAGTATCGTAGCGCCCAGCGGATGGCTTCAGCGGATACGGTGGTGTGAACCTCTCCTTTCCAGAGGAGTTTTTGGAGGGTGGTGATATTGCCTTCGTTTTCGCCACGGTTATTGGCGGCGGTGCCGTAGCTGGTTAAGATATTGCCAAATAAATGAAACGTCATGATTTGTTCTCCAAACGGTTGATAATTGATTACTTTGGGGTTGAGATCTGGGCTGTAGGGGCGGGTTTAGGGACTTAATTAAGGGTGTGACTGATAACTGAACAACGAAACCCGCCCTGATTCAATTGACGATTAAAACCCAAAATTATTCGGCTTCGGATAAAAAAATTAGCACGAATGCTTCGCCCCTACATACCTGAACAAGCCTCGACAAAATCAGAAATAATCAGGGTTATGTATTTAATATCCAAAATCAATTTCATCCTCATCTTCTGCTGATTCCTCCGTCCCTACCTTTTGACTCTGACTACTGCGCTTATAACTAGCTAAGGCTAATAACGCCAAATCCCGTCCTTTTTTCCAATCCTTTGCCCCCATAATTAAATCCATAAACCCTTCCCAATTTTCCTCCAGCGTGGGCATAAATTGCGCCCTCGATAAGTAATCAGTAATAAACTCCCGAAACGCCACAGCGGTTTTACACCGCGCCAACCCTGTGCGAAATTTGGTATCTTCCCGTTCATAATTCGGCACTTCCTTCCTGTCTTTCGCTCGTTTATAAAGTTGTTTATGGTTATAGCCAATTGCTTCATGACAAGCCTTGACAAATAGCTTCTCACTTTCTCGATCCCATTCCACTTCTTGAACCATCTGATTTAGTCCTCCGCGTTCATAGGTCAACTTTTGAAATAACTCATTACTCGTGGCATTATCTGCCAAACCTGCATACCAATGTTTACCCCTGGCTAAGTTTTCTGCAATTAACTCCCTGGCAAAACTACAGGAAATAAACAACCCTTCTTTCCCCGCCACATCACGGGTACTTAAATAATTATCGCAAACCTGATAATTCCGCTCAATTCGCTCATTTGCCTCAACTAAATACAAATCCGTGCGCGTTTTTTGCTGACTCGCCCAAGGGACTGTTCCTAATGTAATCACCTGACAGCGTTTAAAGGGACGTTCTGCCAAAATATCTTTAGTAATATAGGTCAAAAACTTTAACCCAGCATCCCCTAACCCAGAGGCAAAAAAGTCCTTATATCCCTCTTCTCGCCATTTCCGATGACGCCGCCAATTAGCGTAAGCGGCTAAGTCGGTAATTTCGGGAATAACTAAAGCATATTCTGCCCGTTTATCCCGTAATTTTGACCGAATCGAATAGTAACAACAGGCTACCGCCGCAAATAATAAAACGAATACGGATTCTGGTGTTTCTTCAAAGCTAGTATTGGAACTAAAAGCAATATGTCGTACCACTGTCCCCGGATTTAACCATCCCGGTACTTTAATCGGTTTGGTGAGGAATTTTCCCTGCTTGTCACACAGGATTTTTGCCTGTTGATAGATGTATCCAGACAGATGTTTATATCGCGCCACTAATTCCGGTTTACCTTCTTCAAGGATAAAGGATTTAGAGACAAGTCCTGTGGAGGTGTGGGTTTTGTTATGCTGTAAAAAGGTTCCCAGGATACCTTGATGCAGGATTAACTGAGATTGAATATCCATTGTCTTTGAGTCTAATCCCCTTAAAGATATCCGTCCATCGTCTAATTGAAAGGATTCGTTTAATAGCCAATTTAAGACTTGAAAATCCTCTCCCTCCCACTGTAAACTCACCTGACGCTGTGTTAGTTCCCAGGTAATATAACCCGGGCGATCGCGAACATTTGTTTCGGCGTCTAGTTGCTTTAAACTCATCCATAATCCCGCTAATCCAGCCCGATGGAGTAAGGTGAAGTGAGGATTGTTTAAGTTTAAGGTTAATTGGGTTGACATAAACGTTTAATCGACCTAGTGTTACTGAAATTGGCTTTAATTAATCAGGGCTGTAGGGGCGGGTTTAGGGACTTAATTAAGGGATGACTGATAACTGAACAACAAAACCCGCCCTGATTCAATTGACGATGAAAATTCAAAATCATTCTTGGATATTTGGTTAATTGGTGGTTGTGAACCGATCTGTAGGGGCGGGTTTAGGGACTTAATTAAGGGAGTGACTGATAACCGAACAACAAAACCCGCCCTGATTCAAATTATTGGCGTTTGCTTGGGGTTTTCGGGCGCAAGGATGGTGTCCCTACGGGTTATTTTGCCCCTGTTTCTGAACGGTATTTCACCTGATCGGGAGGTGCAATGGGATAATATCCATTCCGCCGCCACTTCTCAAACCCAGGGATAATCCGAATTGGAATTGTCCACCGTTGGCGTTCTTTTTTAAAGGATTTATCCTGACGTTGATTGGCGGCATTTTTAATATTAGCTAAATCTTCCTCTAGTAAAACCGTAATCGTATAACCCGGTTCCCGTAAAAAATTTGGACGGGTACACCAACATCCCTCTAACCATTCCGATTGACTTGGCTGTTGTTCTGGAGTAGACATTTGGGCAACAATCTTGGCTAAATTCTCCTGACAAATCGCTTTTCCGGCTAATTGATCAACTAAATGCTGTCCCGTTTCTAATTCGTCTTGGGAGTAAGGACGTGAATCATCCCAAGGATAAACTAAGGTTGGGGCAATTTTTCCCGACGCCAGTTTTACCCGATGGTTCGCTGTGGTAATCACCCGACGATTTAATCGCCCTAACCGTTGAATTAACGCCGATGCTGGGGCGATTGGGGTGACTAATAAATCCGCACTCAAATCTAAGGACATTTCACAAACTTGAGTGGTAATTGCTAGCACCGCACCCTCATGTTCAAAAGCATCTATCACCCATTTATGTTTCTCCAACCGATCAAAATAGCGATAGCGACTGTGATAAATCAGTACAGGAATGGAATCCGGAATCTGTTGTTTTGCTTCTAGATACAATTCCTGACAAGTCTTAACCGAATTTGTCACCCATAACACTTTATTCTGGTGTTGACGAGTTAATGTTTCTCGCACCCTATCCCAAGCTTGATCGGCTGATGGGATAGACTCAATCTGATATCGTGGTAAAACTTCTAAATTTTTCGGACCTTCAATAATCTGAGTCGCTTCTCCTAATTCGCCAACTACTCCTTGAATTGCCTGAATCTGTTCCTCTGTAAAACTGGCACTCATCAACAGAATGGGTGCGCCGCGAAAGGTGTCTATAAATCGCAATAAAGCCCCAAATAAGCGGTTATCATAAGCATGAACTTCATCAAACACAAAAGCCCCTTGAGCGATCGCACTCCAGGAATACAGCGATCGCCGATTATTTTGCATTAGCCCCAAAACTGTATCTACGGTGCAAACAATCAACTTTTGTCTCCAAGCGGTGAGGGCGGCTAGGCGATCATCAATCCCTTCATCTTCATCCCCAGAAAACAAGATTTCTCGGTCTAAATCAGCGCGAGAATGCATTAAATCGGCTTCAATATCCGTCTCATGAGCGTAATCAATAAACCCCTGCGTCGCGGTTCCCGTCGTCGGATAGCCAAAAAACAACTTGCGATCGCCTGCCCATTTTTTCGCCCATGCATACGCCCCAATAGTTTTACCCGTACCACACCCGGCTTTAACTAAGGTAATTCGATGGGGAGTGGCGGCAATTTTCTGTTGAAACGGGCGTAATTTTTTCCCTTGCAGTCGTTGTTGAAGAACCTGATCTAAGTCGTTTTCGGATAGGGTGATCGATAAAACGTTCTCAATCCAATCCTTAATATTCTCGTCCACAACAGGTAAAGCCGAACCCGCTAAATCCGCCGCAATTACCGTAGCTTTCACCGCCGCAATAAATCTCAGTCGCCTGGTATCGTTTTCAGAAATAATCTGCTGTTCAATCTGGTCAAATTCATGATATAATCCTTTTAATTCCCGTTCTAGTTCTTCCTTCGTCCAGACTTTTCCAGGAACGGCAGGTAAATTAGCCGGGAGTCCCAATTGCCGACCCATTTTTAACATTCGTTTAAAATCATTGTGGTCGGTATAAATAAATAAACTACTTCCGGTTCCACTACGGATTGTCAAGTCCAGGTCAGACGTCATCTTCAAATGATGTCCCATCGCCGCCCAAACAGCTATCACCAGATCAGCATTTGCACATTGTTCTAACCAATGGCGAAATTCAGGAACACGCAAGGCGAGGATACCGCTTAAAACTTCATGGCGAATCATTTGTTTACCATGATGTTTCTCCCATAATTGACGCAGTTGTTTAAGCTTGTCCCGTTTTTTCGGGTCTGGGGATTTTTGGGCAGTATTCAGATAAACCATTTCTTGAAAATGCTGATTTGCCTTACCCCAATCATGCAGGTATGCCCCCAATCTCACCGTATTGGCAAATAAGTCCACTTCACTCTCATCCAATCCCAGTTGTTGAAAAATTCGCCGATCTAAACACTTCAGCAATACCTCAGCCCCTCGCTTAACTAAGGCAATATGACCCGTAAAAGTCGCCGCATTTTGACTCCGGGTTGAGTCAGAATCAGATAGAGATTTAGCCAGAAGTCGTTTAAATTTAGACATAATCAACCTAATTTTCGCAGCGAATTCAGCCTCTCAAGACGAGAGAATAAACGTTTCAGTGTAATCCGTGTGACTAACCTCTCACCCCTCTACCCCCATCTCTCCCATAAATCAGTGAAATCAGTGTTTTGACAAATGACTTGGTTACAAAAACACCCCACAACCCATGTGTCGCCGCCCTCCTAATCCCCACCGTTGCAATGTCAGGGAATCCTCTTCACTAAGATGGCTAACTTCAGTGGTAAATCCCACTACCGTATCTTGCTGAATTTTTATCGCTTTGCGCTTCGGTGTTTGATCCCGATTTAGAGGAATTCGCAACTCTCCCGACACCCCCAACCGATTCAGTTGACGCTGCGCCGCCTGGAGGAAGGATTCGGGTTCGGTATAACCTTTAATCGTCACAATCCGCGATCGCACCCTTGACTTGGCGTTGAGGGGTTCAATCCTGGGAATCCCAATCTGTATGGGATGATTGCCAATCTGAACTCGCTTTCCCGCGATCGCATAAACCAAGGGAATCTTGGTAATCGGTAAACGAATCAGCAGGCGCGATCTATCCGTCAGCGCAATCTTCCCTTGGCGATCGGGAATACCCGGAATCGTCAATATCTGAATTTCATTCTGCTGGTGAATCGCCGCACACCGTTTAGATAAAGCCGAAAACAAGCCAAAGCCGTGATCAGCCGGAAGCATTTGTCCTTGAATGCTAAAGCTTAAATTGACAAACAGTTCGATGGGAGACGCGCCTGTTTGCCGTTCTACTATTGTCGAATTCATTGTTGAACCTAGTTGAAACCAGGTGTTTTCAGCGCCTTACGGCAATCCGAGGTGGGGATGAATGGCACTCATATCAGCCGTAGGGTGGGTATTGCCCACCAGCCAAAATTTCAGCACCATCTGGCTTAAGATGTTCTATTCTTACTTACAGGATACATTGGTTTATACACCTCGTCAACAGTAAAAGGAAATTCAAGAAAAACGCCTGACGGCATCTGAGGGAACAAGGACAGCAAGATCCAAGTATGAATAAATCTCACCGCCCGCTTCACAGCGACTGTCCAACTTACGGGATAGTGCTCAACGCTGCTCTGCTCAACACCTAATGGGTACTCTACTCTACTCTACTCTACTCAACGCTTACAGCATCAAAGGTAATGGCACAGCGATCACAGGAACTCTTAAATCATAATAACTGCCAATCGGTTTGGCAAGCCTTTCCCAAACCATCCTTATAGTAGTGCGAGCATCTTGCTCGCTGCGAGCATCTTGCTCGCTGCTAACATCTTGCTCGCTGCTAACATCTTGCTCGCTGCTAACATCTTGCTCGCTGCTACAGCGTTTTCAGACTCAATGTGATACACCATTTCCAAGAGTAGAAAAGCACTCTCTCCTTGTAGGAGAGAGGTTAAAACATGATCAATCAACACCTAATGGCATCAGAGGTAATCTTAAGTGTTGCATCAAACAATCCGATATCCCGCTTGAACCTCAGACCAAGCCTCAGGACGATTATAAGCGCGAAGTCCACTTACACATTGATCGGAAAGACGAATTAGCAATAAACTATCCTCCGCCTTTAATACCCTCTCCAACTCCCATCGCAACTTTTCCCGTCCCCGCAAGGTCAAAAAACAGCGGAAAATAGAGTATTGAATCCGCTCACCGTATCCCTGAAGTAACTTATACGCCTTGCGCCAGCGCTTGGGACAGCGGATATCGTAACAAATTAAGTACCAGTTTTTTTGTTCACCCATATCCCACCTCAACGCACTATTAATTGACCAAATAAACCACCTTCACCGAACCATTCTTTTTCCAGCAAACGGACTTCAAGTTCCAACAAACGGCGATAGGTGAGAGAATAACCCGTAACAGGATGCTTCCAGGTTTCCTGTTTCCGGCGTTCATATAAACCCACGAACTTTCGTCGTCCCGTATCACTTAACCACACCTGTACTCCCCGCACGTCAAAGTCAGCTTGTACATCCCACCCCGCACGTCAAAGTCAGCTTGTACATCCCACTGACCTTTATTAATCGAAGCCATAACCACCATATCCACCAACGGAACTCGGAAAATTTCCATTAAATCCAGTGCCAATGGTGAAGCTTGAGAACGAGGTTGGTGATAAAATCCCAATGCGGGTTCTAGCCCCACAGTAAGGATGGCATTCATCACATCCTTAATTAATAAGGCATAGCCAAAACTCAATAGGGCATTAAATCGGTCTTTCGGGGGGCGGCGATTGCGATGGTCAAAGCGTAATTCAGGCGGAACTGTGGCGGCAATTAAACAGGGTAACGCGGCAAAATAGGACGCGGCTAAATTCCCTTCCAATCCCAATAACGATTCACGAGATGGGGCAGAAGAGACATTTTTTAGTACCGCTTTCATCTGCGCGATCGCACGTTTTAGTTTAGCCGATTTTCCCTGACTGCCACGCTTTCCCCGCATCAGGAATTTGCGCTGTCCTTGACCGCGACAGGTGACTAATTTTCGGGCTAATTCCAGACAAGTATCCGGCTGACTCAAGGCTTGATATTGATGGATGCGCCGCTGAATACTGCCTTGTCGGGTATCAAAACTGCCGATATAACGTCCACCCCCAGAGATAAAATGCACACCAATTCCTTGAGTCACACAAAAATGCAGCGCTTGGGTGGAGATTTGTGAGAAACTATGGAGGACGAGTTGTCCCACCTGACGCACGGGAACCGTTTCCACAGGTTGACCCCGGCGGCTGAGTTTCAATTGTTCTCCGGTACGCCCAACGGCTGTTCCCGGTTCCAAGACATGAATCACCTGGCGTTCATCATCCGGGGGAAAGAGGCGCATCGGTTGCCATTCCCGATTATGGGCGAGTCGGGCTTCTTCGGGTAAACAGACGGGGGAGAGGGAACAACGGACACACATCCTCTCGTTGTCGGTGACGGGGGGACGATGACTGGATTGTCGCAGAATTCGCGCTTGTTGGATAGCATCTCGCACCGTGGCGCGTCCGAGATCATCTAGGGGAACATGAACTAAGACGTTATCGGCGTGGTAACGAATTCGTCCTTCTGAAATTGGGATACCCAAAGCCGATTCAATCAGGTAAGCGTAGGCGAGAATTTGCAGTTTATCACTGTTCCAAGCTTGGGGTTGATTGTTCTCGTCTCGGTAACAGCGTCCACGTTTATGTTCGTAGGGAATAGTTTGTCCATCGCGGGTGCGGAGGGCGTCCACTCGACCGCGTAATCCGAGTTCTGGGCTTTCTAGGAATAAGTCTTCCCAGTCTTCATCCTCTTGTTTTTCCAGTTCGACATGGAGTCGGCGCCCTGCAAAAACGGCGGCGTCTTGGGTGTAGAGTTCTTCGACTTCTTCTAGATAGAATAGGCGTGGACAATAAGCGAGGGCATGGAGGGCAGACACACGAATCGTGTCTTGGGTCGAATCAAGTGTTTGCATAAAAGATACCTTTGGTTAGAGTTGAACACGCCGATTGGCATCTGAGGTGGGAGTACCAGTTAAGCTGTCATGCATTTAAATTGGGCATTAGTAGCGAGCAAGATGCTCGCACTACAAGGCTTTCGCTATTATTGACATTAAGGTTTAAATGCCGAACAGCTTATCAGTTAACAGTGAACAGTTATCAGTAAGTGCTCAACGCCTAACGGCATCAAAGGTAATCGCACGATCAGGTAACTGGGGAATTTCCCGATCGTCGTCTTGGAAGTGCTCAACGCCTAACGGCATCAAAGGTAATAGCACCTTCAATAAGCCATCAATAAATGATAAGTCATATCGTGCTCAACGCCTAACGGCATCAAAGGTAATAGCACGTGGTGTATGGAAGAGCTACGCCTTGCCCTGTGGTGGGTGCTCAACGCCTAACGGCATCAAAGGTAATAGCACAGTATGCGCTTTACTGAAATCTAAATGATTTCGATGTGCTCAACGCCTAACGGCATCAAAGGTAATCGCACTCTTCAATTGCACCGTTTGTCATTCCTATATTTGGTAGTGCTCAACGCCTAACGGCATCAAAGGTAATCGCACCGCGATCGCTAGACCCCTTAAATCATAATGGCTGCCAATCGATTTTGCAAGCATCTCCAAAATCCAACTCTCCTCACGCCAAAATCGGGTCAAATCGGGGCAAAATTCCCAAAATCCAAAACGCTACAGCCCTTACCATACAAGGAATTCCAGCATTTTGCAAGCATCTCCCTCCTCCTTGAACTAGCCGCAAACCCAAGCCCTGTATGGATTTGCACCCCATTCCCCAGCCTTCCAAACCTGAACAGACACAGATGCTTGCATTTTCAACCAATCTCTTGCCGTCAACTGGGCGGTTGACATCACAATCATAAGGGCACGATAGTATCGTACCCCTACCCCATCAACCATCTCTTGAATTACGGTAGGGGCATGGCACTGCCATGCCCTCTCATCATCAATATAGATCCTAAATCCAATCCCACAGAAATCTCTTTAATTGCCCGTTCTCAATCAATTCGAGTTCCCTCCCCTTGCAGGGGAGGGTTAGGGAGGGGTTTGTCTAGGGTAAAGACACAGCATTGCCTAACCCTCCACTTGTCGTCAATCTAACCCTAGCCAAAATCACCCTAAACCAGGTGACATTTGCCCTCTTAGCGATGCAAATAAATAATCTTTGCCATTTCCCGATCCAACGCCGCCCGCGTTCTGCCCACCTTAATAATATAAGAGGGAAACCGCTGCTCCAACAGAATCGGCATTCCAGGACTAATCCCCATCGCCATCAACTTCTGCAACGTCATCTCATCCTTCGTCTTCAACGCAGCAACGGTGCCGCTATTTCCCCGTTTAACCGATGCTAGTGCAATCATTTAAATCGTTACTCCTAATACATTTAACAAACCATTGACCAGATATCCCACAAAAAAGGCAAAGGGGAAAATAAATGCCACAATCGCCCAAGTTACTTTCGCCCCCCGCTCTTTCAACATCACTTGCAGTTGGGCAATACAAGGTAAAAACAGCGTCAACACAATCGCCGTCACCACCAACTGATTCCCTGTAAAAATTCCCTCTTGCTGCATATCAAACAACCCAGCCGCGCCGTAATCCCGCCGGAAGAAACCATATAAAAAGATGGGTGCAGCTTCTCTGGGCAATCCTAACCCTAAAGCAATCGGCTCAATCCCCTGAATAATCAAGCCAAACAACCCGGTCAAACGCCCAAACCAAATAATCACTGATGCCCAAATAAATAGAGGCAAAATCTCCAAGAAATACCACTTCATTCTGAGATAGGTTTTCACCAGAATGTTTTGCAGTTTAGGAAAGCGCAAGGGGGGAATTTCCATGTAGAAACTAGCCGGATTCCCCGGAAGCATTCGGGCGCTTAAATAGCCCGTAATCATAAAAATTGCCGCAATCACTCCTCCCCAAATCAACAACGCCGCAGGTTTTTGGGCTAACAATCCCACAATCACCCCCCACTGTGCGGCACAGGGAATGGCTAAGGAGAGCAGAAATGTGGCAATGAGTCGTTCCCTTGTCGTTTCCAGGGTTCGCGTAACTAAGGTTGCCATCGTATCACAGCCCAATCCCAACACAATTGGAATCACCGCCCGCCCCGATAACCCGATCGCCTTAAACAAGTTATCCAGCATCAGGGATAATCGCGGCAGATAGCCACTGTCTTCTAGGAAGGAAAACATGAAAAAGAATGTGGCAACCACAGGTAAGACAATCGCCACAGCATAGCGAATCCCTAGGGTAATAATCCCGTAGTCGTTGGCAATTAAATCCTGTAAAGGTTGCCAGGGCAAAATTACCGTTACCGTTTGGTTGACAACGGGATTAATATATGTCTCAAAAAAGGTTTCAATGGTATCCACCATCGTCCCCGCGCCGAATTCGCCGACAAATTTGTAAACCCCGTAATAGAGAATCGCCAGCAAAATCGGAAATCCTGTCCACGGATTGACGGTGAGTTGGTGCAGTCGTTCCGCTAAGGGGGTTTTGCCTTGATTCGATTCGCTGAGGACAATTTGTTCGATCGCCCACGCCCGTTGCTGACGCGCCTTAGCAATAACTGCGATTAGCGGTTCATCCAACTGACTCTCAGCATCTGCGATCGCGGCTTTGATTTCGGCTTCTGTCTCCTGAATCTGAAGTTGTTGCCAAAGTGCAGGATCTTTTTGCAACAAGAGTAGGGCAATACTACGCCGGGAAAGGGGATAATCCTGGGATAGCGACAATCGTGATAACAATGACTCCAGTTTCGCGATCGCCCCCTCAATAGGTTCCGGATAAGCAACCTGACTTAACATAATCACCCACCTTATATTTCAAATCTCGTAAACCAACATTCAGTGCAGCTGCCATAGTGACAACCGGAATCCCTAATTCCATCTCCAGATGATCCCGGTGAATCTCAATCCCCAGTTGTTCGGCTTCATCGATCATGTTGACGGCTAACAGCACCGGCAAACCCGCTTCAATAAGCTGAAACGTCAACGGAAGCATTCGCCCTAAGTTTTTGGCATCGACGACGTGAATCACCAAGTCTACAGGTTCGCTGAGTAATAAATCCCGCGATACTTTTTCCTCTTCGGTAATCGGGAGTAGGGAATACATTCCCGGCGTATCCACCACCGCAAACGGGCGATCCCCAACCGTCATCTGACCCCTGGAGACTTCCACCGTTGTACCGGGATAATTTGACACGGTGACATAGGTTCCCGTCAGGGCATTAAACAGAACACTTTTACCCACATTGGGCGTTCCCACCAAAGCCACTTGGGGAATGGGTTCAGTTTTCAGAGGTGATGGTTGCGGCGGTTTTCCCCACCATTTCCAGCCAACCCCTCTTTTGGGCTTACTGTGGCAGGTGTTCTGACATTTGTGACATTCCATATCGTCTTGACTCCAATGATAGGATGCGAATTCTGCAACTTGTTAAAAGTAATTCTCATTAAGTTTAGTCAATAATGACCTAGATTTCTGTATCAGGTCTACCTTTTATAAAAGCTTAATATTTGGGGGAAGAGGAACCTCTCTTCTTTGAGATTCATTGATCGGAGCTTGACGCGAAGCCTTCTTCCTTGTCCTGATCAAAGTTTAAACCTATTATCTCAGTCTGACAAGATAAATAAAAGCTGAAACAGATTCTCTTTAGTGTTCCAGGGATTGGTGGTAACGTAGCGCTGGTTAGGCACGAAATATATAGTAATTTACCGAAATATTTTTTAATAAATGTTGAGAATAAGTCACTTGAAGGTGAAGTCGGGTGGGCAGGAGTGATCAACCTGGAAATGCTCAGGTTATCAAGAGAGTGTTATTGCCCACCTCAATCTTCTGTATACCGTCACCCCTTCACCTCATCACCCCCTCTTTGGTGAACTGATGAGTGCTTGCAGCCAAATTGCCCTAGGATGACGAGTGACTTGCCGTATACCGTTGTTCTGCCAGATCTCGGATCAGAGACAAGCGATTATAGAGATAGTCATTCAAAATATGCATTTCCTCTGAATTGAGACCTCGCTCTTGTTTGAATTGCTTGAGTATCCACTGAACGAGACTAGCATCGTCAAGTTTCAGTAGCAGGTTAGTTTGAGTCGTTTCAATTAAAGACCACAACTGACGCAGCATTGTGGGAGTCATACAATCTCCTTCCTTAGGTAAAGTGGCAGCAGCCGAGAAATAAAGCTGGTTTTCCAGCGCTGTGTCGCGATCTGGCAAAGAACACGACTCCTTTAAGAATTACTTAAGGATTGCTTGGTTTTTTTTACCATAACTCATCTCGAACAACCCAACTCACGATTGTACTGAGGATGATACAAGAGTTACCAAAGCCTTAACAAACTGAAAAATTACTTTGTAAAACTGACCAGCTATGTCGATTGACTAGGCGATCTGTTGTCGGTGAAGACTCGGACTGGTAATGATTTCGGGGAAGTTCCTTGTCATCGGATGGAATGCCCAGGGCAATGTGCACAGCGCCAGCCAGCGCCAGCCAAGCCGCCATTGAAGAGAACGCCAGAGCCAACTATGCAGCCCGTTCTGTCCACTGGCATACCTCACCACAGAGATCGCCGCGATACCGGGGCCAAAAATCCCCGGGATAAACAGCACCATACCTAAGGTGGGCAACTGTGGTCTAACAACCGAAGAAAGCAGCCAGCAGGCCCAAGACCATTGTGTTAATCACTCAGGAGCCTAACGGTTAGTTGGAACCAGATTTTAGCCCGCACAAACTCTTTTTCGGCGAGAGAGATTCGTTCTTCCAAACACGGCGATCAGGATGATGACCACCACACAATTCAGAAGGACATCCGAGATAGGAGACACTCCAGGTATAAATGCTCCAAATATGTTCAGCGAACCATGAAAAAGTGCCACGAGCAAAATACTGCCTTTAGTACTGTTGTAAATCCAAGTATAGATAAAAGCATTGGTCACGATGATGATGAACCAGAGGAAAGGAAACTCAGACATCGGGTTGCCTACCAAAAAGACAAGCGGCAAATGCCAAAAACCCCACAATATGCCCACTATGAGGGTGGCAGTCAAGGCATTATGTCGTTTCTGCAATCGTGGCAATGCGAAACCACGCCACCCAATTTCTTCACAGGTATTGGCGAAGAAATTAATCACGAAACCAAAAATGGCGAAGAAAGATAAATTGCCTTGTGGCACTGCGATTGTTACGGGCAAGCTAAGTAATTTTGTGACGACTTGTGCCGCAATTAAAAGAACAACAGGACCCAGCACCGCTACGATGTACCAGACTAGACCAACCCGCCATTGAATAAGCCCCTGATCAAATTCTTGCACCCCTGTCTTCCCATAGGCCACTTGTGACACAATAACAGCCGCAAGCGCAGGTCCAACGGCATAAAAGATGGAAAACAACTGAAAGTAAGGACTGTCAAATGGGGCAATATCTCGCGAGCCTAAGGCTGCTGATATCATGCCAAGCCATGAGAAGCTAAACGCTAAGATGTAGAACCAAGTTACGGGATGTTTTTTCATTACAAGTTGCCTTGACAGGTTTAGTTTTCATAGCTCTTATAGCACTACGCACACACGTTAGGACAAATGAAGAAAAATTTAAATCGCTCAATCCCTTATACGGTAAGCTTCTTTCTTCAAAGAAAGCCCATTGCCTATTGCCTATTGCCCATTGCCTAGCGCGTAGCGCTATATCTATTGCTCCCCTCTTAATCGCTTCTAGTGCTTAATCGGGCTGGCTGTTTTAATAGACCGATGATAGAAACTAGGGCTATTAAGCCAGGAGCCGCTAGCCACAGCCAGAAACCCAACAATAATTGATTCAGAGTAAATTCAGAAACGCCACCACTATCAGCGGGTAATTTGAACCAAAATGCTGAAAATGTTCCTCCAAAACCAATAAGAACGGCGGCTATTCCAGCTATAGCTGAGAACCTGTATCGTTGCATTATAAAAGTGATGCAGCACAACCAATAGAGTGGATTAGCGAACCATCCAATCGCGGGAATTTGCAGAAAAAGTAATCCAATAATGCCAAAGAAAGTCAGTTCGATCCCCTTCATGGCATAAACGTCATTAGGGTCAGAGGGACTCACGCCAACAGAGTCTGTAGGAACTACATTAAACAAAAGGCAAGGTAGCGCAAGTGCTATGCCATATAGGAAAAGCGATAATACTAGAAATCCTCGGAGTTTAGTGAGAGTAGCGGGGGGAATGGTTGCGGTTTTTGGAGCAGTGCATTGTTCGTCCATGCTTGCTGTCAGTTTATCAATCAGGATTGCTTTGTCAGCATCAGGGAGGGCAGTGGCTTCGGCAATGAGTTCGTCTAGGGTTAGCATTGGCTCGTTTTGCACTAAATAGATAACCTCATTTTAACGTTAGAATGCTTGGAAAAAGAAAGCCCTTTACCTTCTAGGAAAGCTTAAGCAATGTAGAACATCGTGTATAAGTCCTTGCACCATGAGTTCAATGAACTGACTGGAGACTTGCCGATCAATCGGCAGGTTGTGCAGTAGATTTAGGTGTTTTTGGATTCTGAGTAATTCGGCTTTGTTGAGCGCACCGTAGTAGAGTTCGGCTTGGGCAATCACGCTGATTGCTAGTTGCGCGATGCCGATCTGTCTTAGCTCCTGGACGATCGCGGGATTGCCTTTATAGAATTCTATAAGTACATTCGTATCACAAAGGATCATGACTTGGTTTCTCTCCAAGCTTCGGCGCGGAGGGATTCGGCGGTAGGGAATAGAGTTTAGAGTAATTGAGTTGATTCAGTTTCTGGGTTGAGGTCGAGGTTGCGATAGATTTGCTCAATGGGAAAATTTAGATTGATGCTTTTGAGTTCGATGGTGTCGCCTGCTTGGTAGTTAATGATCAGCCATTCGCCTGTCTCTTTTTTGTGATACAAATCGATTTCGAGGCGGGTGGAACTGACTAACAAATAGTCTTGTAGGGCTGGATTATGGCGATACATTCTAAATTTGCTGCCTCTGTCATAGGCTTCGGTGCTGGGGGAAAGAACTTCAACGACTAAGCAGGGATAGGTAATGTATTGGGTTGTGGTTTTGTCGCGATCGTCGCAAGTGACGCTGGCATCGGGGTAGGTGTAGTTATTAGTCTCAACAATATTAATTTTGATGTCAGAATTGCCCGTGATGCAACTGCTATTTTCTAGGTGGTTATCAAACATGGCTGTAAGTCTAATGGCAAGGCGACCATGATTAACACTACCGCCACTCATGGCATAAGCTTGACCGTCGATCAGCTCGTGTTTTTCTAGTTGCTGTTCTTCCCAAGTGAAGTATTCTTCAGGGGTTAGGGTGGGGAATTTTTCTGGGGCTGCAATCATGGTTTCGTGACCTCCTAAGTTTGTCGCTGCTTGGGGGTAGTTTAGTTCTGGGTTATTTGGTTTGATTTTAACAAGCTAAACAAACATTTTTTGCAGCAAGCCTTTTTTGAATTGTTCTATACTCTCAATCTGCTGCCCCACTGCTTCAATATAAAGCGGTTTCATGAAAATCCAAAATTATATAAAGATTATGTAAGGAGAGTCGCGGTTTAGATTAAACCGTCTTCGTGAAGCTGTTCTCTTTGGATGGTATTACGATCGCGTGAGACTTGCGGTTTCTGGATCGTAGCGAAATTGATCGATTGTTCCTGCCTTGATTTTGGCAATGACTTCTTCAATCGCTTCTAAGGGAACGAGAAACCACTCTCTCGGCTGTACGGGAATGCCAAAGCGATCGCGCAATTCCATATCTAAACGAACATTGTCGAAAAACTTGTGCAGGAGTGCTTCCAGTTTCTTTGGGTTGATATTAGCCAGTTTGAAGGTAGCGACGATTTCTACCTCTGCGAGTAGGTAGGTTGGGTCTTTTTTCGCGTTGGCAATTCGCTTTTTGACATCACCGACCGTGACACCAATTTTGTGGACTAACTCATAATTCTGAACAATGAAGGGATCGTCGGATTTGCTTCTCAGCACATAGATGTAGCCCGTTGTGATATCGTCTTCGGCTTCTGTTTGGGCAAACAGGGGCAGGGAACTAAAATCAGGGTTGGTGATGCGACGACTGGTTTTGTCTTTATTTAATGCCCGTTGGAGCGATCGCAGCAATAAATTACTCTCTGTCCCATTGTCGTAAATGACTCTTAACCTGCGGTCTGGCTTACCATAATCGCTGATAAACGGTTCACCTAGATCGGCAACAATCAACTTCTGCCCGTCTAGGATGAAGAAATCCCCTTGGTTGACCGTGGCATCATCCCGATATTTCAGGGTTTCTCTAGCCCCAGTTTCTAAGTCCTGCTGCACTTTTTTAAAGATAGGTTTGAACTGTTTAAAGTCCTGACAGGGGGTGCGTTGGGCAATTTCCTCGGCAGCTTTAATCTCTTGACGCGATTTGCCTCCGGCAACGCTACGCGATCGCACATGGGTAAGCTGGGTAATATCGTTCCCTGGTGTTGCCTCAACCCCCAGAGAGGTTAACAGGGCTTCATCATCCAGATCTGTTTCTGGAGGGAGGTTAAAATCGGTGTCAGCATTGAGGATACCCCGTGAGTCTAACGGTTCGAGGAGGGCGCGACATTCCTCCGAGTTCCGTAGACGATCTAAGCGCACGGCATAGAGGCGCTCGAAAATATCGCGGTCTTCCCCGTGTTGAGGAAGTCGCCCTTGTTCGGTGACAAAGCGTTCAATTTCCTCAAATCCAGCGATGATCCGTTCTTCTCTGGGGGTGCGCTTGACTTTGGGTGGAGGGGCGGTATCTACTCCTAATTCGGCGAGTAGGTCTATATCCTCATCAGTGGTGTGTTTAACCATTTTTTTCCTCCTTCACTTTGCGTTGTAGGAAAGCCACCCCTTCTGCCATGCGTTTTTCCCAGGGGTCTGTTGCTGTGAGGGAGGGTAATCGCCCCCGTTCCTGCTTGAATCGCTTTGCTCGTTTGGCGAGTTCTCTGGCTTCATCAACCGAGAGACTGATTCGCTTGGCAGCAATCACTGCCGCGACTTGCTTGAGCCGTTCTTCGCTCATGGACTTAGCTAGGATAGCGTAGGCTTCCCCAAAGGGATTGATGCGATCGATCAAATCCATGTCCAGTTCCGTGACCGAGAGGGCGAACTGCCTTACCCCGTCGATAAGGGCGGTGTTTTTTGTCCCTTCGCCATCATTGGAATTCACATTATACGTCCCACCCTTTTCATTTACGGTTTGCTTGGCTTGTTGGACGAGGTTAAGCGCCGCGATCGCGTGTTGACGAACTGTCTCTTGATCTTCCTGCTCAAATTCTGGAAACTTCTCTGTGATAATTTTGCCCATCCGCACCTGGGTTAGTTCTTCTGGCACCAGTTCTTCGTCGAACAAACCCCGCTCAATTGTGGACTTATCTTGGACAAAAGCTGTCACCAGTTCGGTTAAGTCCTCCCGACAAACCCGTTGGGCTTCCTGGCTTTTGGGTTCAGCGAGTCCTTTAATTTCCAGTTGAATTTGTCCCGTTTCTGCATTGACTCCCACATTACACCCCTGGGGATTGTAGCCATTTTCTCCGTAGTCAAAGCCTGGAGTGGGTTGATTGCTGGGGTTTTTGGGTTTGAACTCGAAGCGGGGAGCAAGTACCTGTTCCATCAAGAGGCTGGCAGCAATGGCTTTGAGGGTGTCGTTGACTGCCTCGGTGACGGCAGTTTCGCTGGCATCCGGTTCAGCGATAAGGTTGGTGAAACGGGCGCGGGTTTTCCCTGGGGCATCACGGGTGGCGCGACCGATGATCTGGACAATCTCGGTGAGGCTGGAACGATAACCGATGGTGAGGGCGTGTTCGCACCAAATCCAGTCAAAGCCTTCCTTTGCCATACCCAGGGCGATAATGATATCCACGCGATCGCGCTTATTTTTCTGGCTGGGGTCTTTCAGGGCTGACGTGACTTTATCTCGCTTGCTGGGGTCGTCGTCTACGAGGTCGGCAATCTTCAAGACTTTACCATCGGCGGTTTGTACCAGTTGAAACCCCGTTGCGGGGTCAGTTCCCTGCCATTCCCCTAGTTCCTCGATAATGTGTTCGACTTCGCGGATTTTATCTTTGGTACTTTCGCGGGAGTTGACGTTGGGGATGTGGATAATGGTTTTCTCCTGGGGATTGAGTACCTCCATGATTGCATCGGTGTAGCTTCCTGCATAGAAGTAGTAGCCGATATCCAGTTGTTTCAGGTATTGGTAGCCGTTGAGTTGTTCGTAATAGGTGTAGGTGACAGTATCAAATCTCGCCTCATCGTCTGGATGTAGCACCGCTTCGGCATCCCCGCGAAAATAAGAACCTGTCATCGCCACAATATGGGTTTTGTCGCGACTCATCAGTTGACGTATAATATCGCCTAATTTGTTGTCGGGGTTGGCGGAAATGTGGTGAAACTCATCGACTGCAATTAAGCGGTTATCCAGGGCTGCAACGCCGAATTTATCGACGGCAAAGCGAAAGGTGGCATGGGTACAGACCAGCACTTTCGCTTCACTATCAAGGAATTTCCGAACTGCATCGACCTTACCCCCATCGGTTCCAGGTGCGTCGCAGAGGTTCCACTTGGGTTCAACTTGCCAATCTGCCCAGAAGCCAAACTGACTCAAGGGTTCATTGTGAAAACTTGCCCCGATGGACTTTTCAGGGACAACGATAATCGCCTGTTGTAATCCCTGGTTTTCCAGCTTATCCAGGGCGATGAACATCAGGGCGCGACTTTTGCCAGACGCAGGGGGGGATTTAATCAACAGGTATTGTTCCCCCCGCTTTTGGTAAGCCCGTTCCTGCATCGGGCGCATCCCTAGCTCATTGAGGCGAGTAGAAGTGCCAGCTTGGGCGTAGGTGACGGAAACGGCGGGAATGGTGTTAGGTTTGGTCATGGGCAAGGGAGAAATTTTTTGGCAGAGGATTTATGCTACATTTTTTGAATAGTTGTACACCGGAACGCGGATAAAATGGTCGGGTTCTGGGTGATCTAAAAGGGTCTGTTGTAAACGTTCTACGGTTGAGGGGGAGAAAAACTGTTCCCCTGTTTCTTCATTAACACGGGCAGGGACGTTTTCGATCACAATAATTTGACCATTCAGATTTAAGGTGTAGGTTACTTGTTTCTCAACATAAGCTGCTTGTGAGTTAGGCGTCATCGCTATTTAGTCTCCTTTGCGTAAAGTTGTTATTCCATTTTTTGGGGTTGGGTTCGTATAGTGTAATAGTGCGAGCATCTTGCTCGCTACCCATTCCCAATTTAAATGCGTTTTAGCTTAGGACGAGAGCATTGTCTGCCGTAGGCATCGCGTTGTTCATCGGTTTTCTACTCAAGTTGGTTTAACAGTTCTGTGGGAGAATAAACAGGAAGGGGACTGTTGAGAAAATCTTCGCGATCGCGGGTTACAATGCCGTCAAGTTGAGATAAAGTCGCGCAGGCGAGTTGAATGCCATCTTCAAAGTCAATGAGGTCAAAGTTAAGGGCTGTTTCGATAGTCTGACGGTCAACAGAACAGAGTCTTAGACCGCTTAAAAGTTGCTTGATTGCTTCGAGGGCAACTGCACGACTTTCTATTTTGCGGATGATATAAAAAATATTGGTGATGGTAGTAGCTGCAATGTAGCCCTCTAAATTACCTTGTTCAATCTTTTGGAAAAGTCTCACTGCCTCTTCCACAAAGGGTTCTCGTTCCGAAATTAGATCGATGACAACATTGGTATCAATGAGAATTTTCACGAGAAAGGTTACTGATATTTTTGAACTAAATAATCGGTGTACTCTGCTTGCAGTTCTTTATCGCTGGGGGTTTGGCTAGAACGTTTAGCAATACCTCGAAGTTTGGTGAGAGTACCGGGAGGAATGCTTGCGGTTTTTGAAGCCGTGCGTTGTTCGTCCATGCTTGCTGTCAGTTTATCAATCAGGATTGCTTTGTCAGCATCAGGGAGGGCAGTGGCTTCGGCAATGAGTTGGTCTAGGGTCAGCATTGGCTAGTTTAACGCGAAGAAACTGGTTTAATTTTATCATTTGCCCTGATTGAGATTGGGCTTGACTTGCTGTTGGAGGCGCGTAGGCGTAGCCTGCTGAATGCATTGCGCTTTTTGAACTAAATTAAAAACAGGACTACCCAATTCACCCCTTCCTCATCCATGATTGCTACCCCAGACAATTATTACCTCTCTCCTGACGAGTACCTCCAACTCGAAGCCACCAGCGACACCAAACACGAATATCGCAATGGTGAAGCCTACGCGATGGCGGGGACAACCGACAGCCATAATACGATTGCTGGAAACCTCTACACCCTGCTGCGTAGCCACCTACGGGGGTCAGACTGTCGCGTCTATTTTGCCGATGTCAAAGCCAGACTTGAAGAATGCAACTGTTACTACTATCCTGATTTGATGGTGACTTGTGACCCCCGCGACGCAGAAACTACTACCTATAAGCGTTATCCCAAACTAATCATTGAAGTTCTCTCTGACTCTACCGAAGCCTTTGACCGAGGGGATAAATTCATCGACTATCAAACCCTCGACAGTCTGCAAGAATATGTCTTGATTAGTACCAAACAGCAACGAGTAGACTGTTACCGTCGTACCGAGGAGGGGCTGTGGTTATTTCAATTCTATGCCCCCAGTCACAATACTTTTCACCTGACTAGCCTTGAGTTTGAAGCTGAGTTGACTAACCTGTACGAAGACATTGCTTTCTGATTGCCCTCACCCTAAATCCCTCTCCCAAAACAGGAGAGGGACTTTGAAACAGATTCTCCTTCTTGCTCCCCTTCTCCCAGATTGGGAGAAGGGGCTGGGGGATGAGGGCGAATACTACAACCTTGAGGAAGATTTCGGTGTGGTCATTTTGGTATAAAGATCAAACAGTTTCTCTAGGCGTTCTGTGTCATTTTTAAAGCGACGACCGATATAGATGCGCTCTATCATCTCATCGTTGCGATCGTGGGCTTCTCGCACTAGGGGAAACTCTTTATCCATGCGCTCTGGGTCGTACATATCGGCAATGGTAGCAGGGAAATACTGTTCCCGCGCTAGGAGGATGTCTTCGGCGCAACGGGTGAGGTCGGTTTTGTTTTGTTCGGTAAGGGTGGGGACGGGGAAGGTGTTCCAGCCGAGGGTGTTGGAGTAAGAAAAATCGGTTCTCATGCGGACGCAAACTGTACCAATCCAGACCCAGTGGAGGCGCGAGGCGATGATTGCCATGTTCCACAAAGGGGCATCATATAGGGCAAAATTGCGATCGCCAATAATTGTGCCACCTTGAACAAGACCGACGGGAAGATAGTTGCGATTTTCAGAGCTTACACGCGGGACAACTACAGTTAATTTGCTTGGTTGGTGTCTAATTTCTCCAAAACGGTGAGGATACTGTGCTGCAATTTTAGTTTGCTTCTTACTGCTCTTTGAACGCATCTCAGCGACTCTTTTGAGCCGAGAGCTAATAAAACTTGATTTCATTGCATACTCTTTATCTACATCATCTATCCACAGACAATAACGAAGTTTGCCATTGATAAGTTCTTCTGATCCGACGTATGAGCGTACAAATGTCCCAAACAATTTTGGCTCTTCACCTCGTAATTTGATTGCGTCGGTTGATTCAAACAATAAACCTCCACCATCAATTGCACTATCTCCACGATTCATAGGCATAACATTATTAATGGGGATTCTTTCTTGTTTAAGTTGAATTTGTGAACCTGAAACCAAATAAGCATTAATATTCTCAGCATCCTTTGCAACCGTTTGCCCCCCATCTTCAACAGAAAACAAATGCCGAGTCTTACCAGCATGGTTAGAAATCCCCACGATAATCACTGTCACCCCAGCATTATGACTCGCCAAATTCGCCCACTTAAACGACGTATGAGCAAATGCAATCTCATGTCCTGTCTCAAAAATCAATGACCAGAGAATCGGCACTTGTTGACCCTGACATAAGGAATTCGTCGATACAAATGCAGCAGCAGCGTTAGTCTGCGTCCCATAATCCGCAGCTTTCATAAACCACCCCGCCACATAATCTAAGGACTTCCATTTCTTCGTTCGTCCCTGGAAAATCTGCTTTAAATCATCCTTTTGTTCCTTCGATTGCCACGTTGAACCCAAATAAGGCGGATTCCCACAAATATAGGTTTCCCCGCCCTCATTCTTAAACTCAATCTCTGCCTCATCCCGCGTTTCCTGCCACAAATCCAAATCCTCCCGTTGCACCCTCACCCCCTTATCCGTCGGCGGACACAAACTCAACCAATCCAAGCGCAACGCATTCCCACAGGTGATCCAATTCTCCGCCTTCAACGGCAAAAACTCCGCCAACGCCAACCGTTGACCCCGATACAACACATCACACTGATACTCCGCAATAATCAACGCCAACCGCGCAATCTCACAGGAAAAATGCCGAATCTCAATTCCCCGAAAATTCGTTAACGGAATCTCCGAAGCCCGCTCTGCTTCACCCCTGCGCTGGTTAATCTCTGCTTCAATCGCCCGCATTTCCTTGTAAGCAATTACCAAAAAATTCCCCGACCCACAAGCCGGGTCAAACACCCGAATCCGTGCCAGCCGTTTCCGCAGATTCAGTAACTTGCGCCCATTATCCCCGGCTGCTGCCAGTTGCTCGCGCAAATCATCCAAAAACAACGGATTCAGCACCTTGAGGATATTCGGCACACTGGTATAGTGCATCCCCAACGCCCCGCGCTCGTCTTCATCCGCTACCGCCTGAATCATCGAGCCGAAAATATCCGGGTTGATCTTCGTCCAGTCGAGATTGCCTACATGAAGCAGATAAGAGCGAGCAATCCGGCTAAAGCGTGGGACGATAAGACCCTCACCCCCAACCCCTCTCCCAGATGGGGAGAGGGGAGTCGGAGTTTCTTGTCCCCCTTCCCCCTGCTTGGGGGAAGGGGTTAGGGGATGGGGGCTAAACCCCTGACGCACGACTGCCAAAGCCTCAGCTAAATTCGTCTCCACCAACTCACTCGAAACCCGAACAACCTTGAGTCCTAACGACTCCAACAACTCCTGACGCTGTTGGTCTGCCTCTTGCTGTGATTGATGGATACCTCCATCAACTTCCACAATCAGCCCTTCTGCTCCACAAAAGAAATCAACAATAAATGCGCCAATAGGCTGTTGTCGTCGAAATTTTCTTCCTTCTAGTTTGCGTCCCCGCAGAGCTTGCCAGAGGATATTTTCACTAGGAGTAGGTTCCTTGCGGAACTGACGAGCAACTTCGGTCATTTTTTTCTTGAGTGCAGGGGAAATCTCCCAATATTTGCCCTCACTCATAGTCTCTTGTCCCCCTTCCCCCTGCTTGGGGGAAGGGGCTAGGGGATGGGGGTATTTTCCTAAACTATTACCCTCACCCCCAGCCCCTCTCCCAGATGGGGAGAGAGGAGAAGGGGTTAGGGGGTGAGGACTAAACAGCCCCCCATTCACATAGGGAAAGCCATTCGCCCAGTTACGGATTCCTGCCTTTTCCCGTTGATTGAGCGGGGTTGCCATCGCCCGAAATAGCTCCGACAGCACCTCATGGGTATTCGACGAATCCCCCGCACTCATCTGCGCGATGGTATCGGTGAATAGGTTGGTACTGTAAAAAATATTCGTATCTTCGGCGAAAAAGCAGAAAATCAGCCGAGCCATCAAATGGTTGAGTTCCTCCCGACGTTCTGCGCTGTCCCAGTCGGGGTTTTCATTGAGCAGTTCGACGTAGAGTTTATTGAGTCGCCCTGTCGCCTTAATATCAAAGGCATTTTCCCAAATTTGCTTAACCGTCGTAATCCCCGCCAACGGTAAAAAGAAACCAAAATGGTTATGAAACTCAGGATAGTCACAGACAATAGTTTCTCCATCAGCTAAATTTTCCGCTTCCAGGCTTTTGCCATCTGTCGCTAAGATAAACTTTGCCTTTTGTTTAGCAGTCGCTGGACTCTCCCGCAAAGCCGTGAGGGTATCGGTGACTTCCCCTTCTAGGCAAACCTTAATGTGGATATTGTTGCGCTGGAGAACCCCATCCAGATCAGATTTGTTGGTGCTGTTGCGCTGACTCTTGAGCCGTTTAATCGTCGTTTTCTTATTTCCAAACGCTTCAAGAAACGCAAAGGGAAATTCCTCTGGATCAAAGGGAGCTTCGGCGAGTTGGGAAACGGCTTCTTCGATTTCGACTGCATTCATAGCTTTAACGCTAACCACAGATGCCAGTTAATTCAATTTGTCAAGATGACACTAATCAGACAACGATGACAAATAATGTGGCAATCGACACAAATGGAGAATACCGGATTTGAACCGGTGACCTCTGCGGTGCGATCGCAGCGCTCTACCAACTGAGCTAATTCCCCGGACTCCTAGTTTAGCATACTGTAGCGGCTCACTAGAGCGATCGCACGGCTGCCGTTTTGCCCAAGCAGTCTTCATTACATTTTTAAAATAGAATTGTCAACCCCCTCAAGAAGTATTTTGACACGAAGCCGAGTCGCACCCTGACGAAGAACGATGTGCTCAAGTTTGTCAATTGGTATAAGGGTTTAGATTTATAGCAAAAGGCAGAAGGGGTCTTTCTGATACAAGGTCGTTTCAGCTATTAAACGTCATGAGTTTTGAGTTGGCGTGGGCTGTAGAACGGCTGAGGCGGTTGAGGCGATCGCATCAATCTTTTGACAAACACTTTCAAAATGATTGAGTACCTCCTCATTTGTAAACCGAACGACCTGCAAACCATAGCCTTCTAATATACTGGTTCTGTTAAAATCATAGACTTTCCCTTGGTCTGTAAAATGAGAATCCCCATCTATTTCAATCACTAATTTCAAGGCAGCACAGTAAAAATCAACAATGAAGTAATCAATAGGTCTCTGTCGCAGTATCCGGAATTTGAATGTTCTCAGGTAGTCTCGCCAGAGTTTTTTCTCGGCTGGGGTTGGATTTTGGCGAAGGGATTTGGCTCTGGCTACTAGGCGCGAATCATAGGGAAGATGAAAGTCTGAGGTGTTGAGATTTCGGTTGCCTGATGTTGGTAATGCCATTTTTCTTAAACCAGAAATCGAAAAGAGGGACATCGAGTGCAGTTTTCCTATGCAATAAAAGCGAAGCATCCTTACAAAAAGGACTTTGAATCCAGTTCCCCCCTTTTTAAGGGGGGCTAGGGGGGATCTCCACTTAAGTTGAGATTCTATTGCATCAGTTTATGGATTTATTTATTAAGTATAGATCCCCCTAAATCCCCCTTCAAAAGGGGGACTTTGAATGCGCTTGCTCCCTGCAGCTAGACTAAAGTAAATTTAATCCGGTTCCCCCCTTTTTAAGGGGGGCTAGGGGGGATCTCTACTCAAATTGTGATTATATTGCATCAGTTTATGGATTTATTTATTAAGTATAGATCCCCCTAAATCCCCCTTCAAAAGGGGGACTTTGAATTCGCTTGCTCCCTGAAGTCAGACTAGAGTCAATTTAATCCGGTTCCCCTCTTTTTAAGCAGGACTTTGAATCCGCTTGCTCCCTGAAGTCAGACTAGAGTCAATTTAATCCGGTTCCCCTCTTTTTAAGCAGGACTTTGAATCCGCTTGCTCCCTGAAGCTAGACTCAAGTAAATTTAATCCGGTTCCCCCCTTTTTAAGGGGGGCTAGGGGGGATCTCTACTCAAATTGTGATTATATTGCATCAGTTTATGGACTTCTTGATGAAGTTTAGATCCCCCTAAATCCCCCTTCAAAAGGGGGACTTTGAATTCGCTTGCTCCCTGAAGCCAAACTAGAGTCAATTTAATCCGGTTCCCCTCTTTTTAAGCAGGACTTTGAATCCGCTTGCTGCAAATCGCACGGCTTCGCTTCTAACCCACAACTTGAGCATAAACTTCCTGCACGCGCTCAAGTTCAAGCTGATGCAGATAATCAACCGTCCAGTCAGCTTGACGCTGAAGCATGTGGAAGGGATAGGTATTAGCAACGCCGACAACTTGCATCCCGGCGCGTTTGGCGGCTTCAATACCCGCTGGTGTATCCTCTATGGCGAGACAATCAGAGGATTTGGCATTGAGTTCTGGAAACTGTTGATTGAGGCGTTCCACAGCTAACAGATAGCCATCCGGTTCCGGTTTACTCACCTTAATGTCATCCCCTGCCACAATAACCGGAAAATATTGCAATAGGTTAGCCCGATCCAAGACTAACTCAACTTCCTTTCGCAAAGCCCCACTCACCACTCCCATGGGTAATTGAGCCACGCGGATTTTGTAAATTAAATCTTCGACTCCCGGATATATCGGTAATTTAGACAGAGTTTCCAGTTGACGGCGGTAGGCGTCGGCTTTTCGGGAGATTAAACGGGTTAAGTCGTCATCACTTACCACCCGACCTCGTTTCTCCAATAATACTTTTAAGCAAGCGCGATCGCTACGCCCCAAACAATCCTCCCAGTAATCCGACGCCGAGGGACGCAGATTCTCGCCCAGCAGAATGTCTTCGATGAGTTGCTGATGAATCGACTCATCGTTGATAATTACACCGTTGAAATCAAACAGAACTGCCTTTAAACTCATACCACATTCGTTACTATGCTGGAGCTGGAATACCTTCAGAACCGAAGTCGTCGATTGTACGGCGTTGAGTCCGTTGGTACACTTGTTCGTCTACCGGGAGAGGTTTCATGCCTTGGGTAACCTGATTCAGCAACCACACGTCTTGAGTCTGCACCGCTTCAAACCCAGCCGAACCCATCCAAGCGTCTACGCTATCGGTGGCGTAAGCTTTGATATAGGGTTCTTCAAATACCTCCGTTAACCAGTTTACTTGACGTAAGGTCTGCTGATTGCCATCTAAGATCAGAACTTGTCCCCCGCCTTTGAGGAGTCGGAAGCTTTCCCACAAAATTGATTTTGCCACGGCTGGCGGGGTTTCATGGAATAATAGGGAGGCTGTCACTAGGTCAAAAGACGCTTCTGGTAAACCCGTCTCTTCTGCTTTACCATGATGCCATTGAATTTCAACTCCGGCGGCTTTCGCTTTGCGCTCTGCCATGACTAACATATAAGGTGACAAATCCAAACCGATTACCTCCGCGTGAGGAAATGCCTGTTTTAACAGTAGAGTTGTTGAACCCGTACCGCAGCCTAAATCCAGAATCCGTCGCGGTGTGCCCTGGATGCGATCAACTAACTCTTGGCGTACCCAGGTTTCGTTGGGAGGTAAAGCGTATTGGGTAATCGGATCATAGCTGGTTGCTGCACCACCATTCAAATAACCCCCTTCAATCCCGTGGAAGTTCTGACTCTTGTAGTAGTCGGGATAAACCAACTCAGGGGTAGAAAGGCGATCGCTCTCTTGTTCCCAGTCAATGCTCTCATAAAGCTGGCGCAATTGCTCCCCGTCGATGAATACGCCAACAATGGGTTGTAAGAATTGCTCCCAAAGCGTGTCTTTGCGATTCACCATAAGTTTAAGCTCTAATCCTACTTGCTTAATTTATTGTAATAATTTTGGCACTTCTGAGCAGAACATCCGGATTCAGGGATGTCTTAGACCACCCATTCATTACTGGGTCTTGACAAAAACCACATTTCATGAATTTAAACATCCCCACTTGAGAAAGAGCGAGTATGACTAATGATACCTAACTAATCATGGCAGATCAGCCGTTTTTCTATGGAAAAAGAATGATTTGTCGCCACCATACTTGTGACGGCAATCACTTTATTAAGTTGATCGATTTCATCAAATTTATATTATGCGGCTCACCCCTAGGGCGGATTAAAATCAAAACTCCGGATGATTTAACTCTCTATAAAGAGTGGAAAAATTCGGTACAGTTATAAGTGGGAATCAAGAAAGCATTTCTCTCTCAACCTTTAGGTTCTCCATCTTTGTAATTCCTCGAAATCAGGACGCCAGCCGATCATGATTACCTTTTCCCTCGAACCCAATTCTGTGTCTGCATCTAAGCCCTGGAAGCTGCAAATTTGGCTCTCGCCTAAATCTCAGGCGATTTATTACCTGACTGATCCCCAACAAGCACAGTCAATCCTCGAATTTATTCTTTCCAAAAACAATCCTCAAACTTCTCAGATTAAAGAACAAGGTGAATTATCCTTTGCTGGCTTAATTCCTCGTTCATTAGCCTCTCACCAGCCTTTAAAAGCTGGCGCTTGTGTTTGTTAAAGGTTTTTACGAAATACCAGTGACCCGTCAACCGTCAACTATCAATCGTCAATATTAAATGAAATGACTCCGAAGGCATAGTGGTACGAATATCCTGTTGTTTAAACTCAATTCCTGAACGAAAATCAGGACGGATACAGTAAAATTCATCGGATCGAATGAAAGCCTTTGTCAACCAGCCAGAAGGAATTTATTTTAAACTTCCCCATTCATAACAACCTGTTGTCGCCCTCTCTAAAAGATAGGCATTGGCGTCAGTTGCAATAATTCGCAGCGAAAGGTTAGGAACTTCAGAGAATTTGGCTAAATGCCAGATAATAGAAAGGGTATACGCTTCTTCTCCAGATGCACAGCCAGCACTCCAGCAGACCAATTCTGTGTCACCTCGTTCTCGTGCAAGCTGGATGAGTTGGGGCAATATTTCTTGATAAAGATACTGGAAAATTTGCCGATCGCGATAAAATATGGAAATCGTAATTCGACAGTAGCGATCTAATATTGTCCATTCTTCCGGATGAGTATTTAGGTAAGATTGATAGGCGTCACTAACGGATAGTCCAAGTTCAAAAATACGCCGTTGGATACGTTTACAGGCTTGCTTTCGCACCTTACGAAACCCCGCCCAACGTAGGTTTAATTGAGGTAAAGCCCACTGCAAGAAGCGAACGCATTCAGTATCTTTCATCGCTGTTATTCGACAATCTGGCTAATCTCTACTATGTTCAGGGAAGGTATGGTGAAGCTGAACCTTTGTATCAAAAAGCCTTAGAGTTATACAAACGTCTGCTGGGTGATGACCATCCTGATGTAGCAAGCAGTCTCAACAATCTGGCATATCTCTACTCATCACAGGGAAGGTATGGTGAAGCCGAACCCTTGTATCAACAAGCCTTAGAGTTGTGTAAACGCCTGCTGGGTGATGACCATCCGAACACAATTACTGTCCGTGAAAATTTGCAAAGAATGCGCGAAGAATGGAATCAATAGGTTTCCTTTATTTCCGAAGTTTAGACTAGATGTGTGCTTCTCAAACAGGTGATAATCGCGGATGTCTGTCCTTGCCTACATTAATTTTCAACCTCCGTAAACAGGTCAGTGAAAAAAGTAGCAGATACTCAGAACAAAGCAATCCGCCAGTTTGGGACTAAGGCTTCAATCAAATGCGATTGAGTTGGTCAGGATAGATTGGTTGTGCGGGTGGTAGACCGTATTATTTTTCAGTAAAAGAATCTACGCTATCCCAGATTACAAACCATCCTTTAGAGGTTTGGCAAGAATTGTGAAATCCTTGTAGTGCGAGCATCTTGCTCGCTAAGCACCATTGTAGAGACGCGCCATGGCGCGTCTGGAACATAAATGATGTGTCCTAACCGCTATGGCGGTTGCTATATATATAATCGACATTCCCATTCCGCAGATATTCAAGCCCAAATTGTCCACTTCAAAATGTAGTACAAAAGGGAACAAGACCTTCCAGCCTTGAAAGACCGACGCTGGCTTAATCGCCAAAAAGTGTGGGATATTGCTGAACGCTCATTGAACAATCTGAAAAATAACGATACACCGTTCATGGGAGAACAGATTGTAGAAACGGCTAAGACAAGAGGATTTTTGTCGGTGTGGATGACTGTATTCGCCGAAGATACTGATATGTTAAAACGGTTTATTTATAGTTTTGAAGGAACTTGTCAGTCCTGTTTTAATGATCAGTTTCAACCAATTCCTCGTCCAGGTGGGGCGCTGTGAATCCATCCGTGTTAACTATCTCCTTGCCAAGCCACGTTTATCGGGGCGGGTTTAGTCACATCTGGGTCAACAAAAAAGGATAGCAGTCAAACCCGCCCCTACAGTCTCTGACTTAAAACTATCTTGTACTGGTGTTGACGTAGACGCGATCGCGATTAAAATCAAGAGTATTTTGATGGTTTGGTTTCTGCCGCATAAAGTGGCATATTATAACGCACATAAGCTAAATTAGGTTGCTGATGCTGAACCTGATCAGGCTGGCATCGAGTAAGCTGTCGGTGTAAACTATTTCGATTTGGGAACGTGTAATTATGTCACTCGCTGAGGTACTTCCTGCTGCACGACGACTCACCCCAACGGAAAAGCTCAAACTGATCCGAATTTTGGCTGAGGATTTGGAGAAGGCTGAGGATATTTCACCGTTGGAACCCTTTAAAACTTATGACTTGCCAACCCCATACAATTGCTTTGGGGCAGGCGCAGTTTTAATGGAAACTCTCAAACGCTCAGATGCAAGTCAGCAGTAATATATAGCATTTTTAAATGAGTTGTAAACCTAGGAGGTCTTTTCTTAGATTACTTAAAAACCCTGTATCTCTTTCCCCTATTGCCTATTGCCCATTGCCCATTGCCTTTTTACCAGGTTCCTGTGTTCACGACCCAAATGAAAACGCTATATGCGGTTTAAATATTCAACCACTAGCCCAACTCAAAATGAGTTTGACAGCCTGCCTAGACTTCCGCTACTGCTACATCGGGAAGACCAAACCGTTGAAGCAATTGGGCTAGTGGATAGCGGTGCTACAGTGAATGTCTTACCTTTTGAACTCGGTCTTCAATTAGGGGAAATTTGGGACGATCGCAAAGCTATTATTCAGTTAGCGGGTAATCTCAGCAATCAGCCAGCGATGCCGTTTTCTGCGATCGCCCAAATCGCAGACTGTCCACCAACTGAATTGGTGTTTGCATGGGTGCAGCGTCCAAACACACCATTGATTTTGGGTCAGACCAACTTTTTTCTGGAATTCGATGTGTGCTTCTACCGTTCTAAATTGGAATTTGAAGTCAAGCCGAAATCTCCTTAGCCAGACCCCCATTACCCGATACAATTATCCCTGTGCCATTTGTACAAGGGTTCCATGTCTACTCTATCCTCTGCCCCCTTTTCCCCTGAAGAAATCGCCGCTGAAGGACTCAAACCGGACGAATACGCGGAAATTGTTAAACGCCTAGGGCGTCACCCCAATAAAGCTGAATTGGGGATGTTTGGCGTCATGTGGTCTGAACATTGTTGCTACAAGAACTCCCGCCCCCTCCTCAAACAATTTCCCACCACCGGGAAACGTATCCTCGTTGGTCCCGGTGAAAATGCGGGTGTGGTAGATTTGGGCGACGGACTTCAACTGGCGTTTAAAATTGAATCCCATAACCACCCCTCAGCAGTAGAACCCTATCAAGGTGCAGCTACAGGCGTTGGTGGAATACTACGGGATATCTTTACCATGGGGGCGCGTCCCATTGCGGTTTTGAATTCCCTACGCTTCGGTTCCCTGGATAATCCCCGCACCCGGCGCTTATTTTCTGGGGTTGTGGCGGGTATTTCTGGGTATGGTAACTCTGTTGGTGTCCCTACCGTTGGCGGTGAGGTGTACTTTGACCCCGCTTATACCGGGAATCCGCTGGTCAATGTGATGGCGCTGGGATTGATGGAAACCCCAGAAATTGTTAAATCTGGGGCGTCAGGAATTGGGAATCCGGTGCTGTATGTGGGGTCTACTACCGGACGCGATGGCATGGGCGGTGCGAGTTTTGCGAGTGCAGAACTCACCGATAAATCCATGGATGACCGCCCAGCAGTGCAAGTAGGCGACCCCTTCTTAGAAAAATGCCTGATTGAAGCCTGTCTAGAAGCCTTTAAAACTGGGGCGGTAGTCGCGGCACAGGATATGGGGGCGGCGGGGATTACTTGTTCGACCTCGGAAATGGCGGCAAAGGGGGGTGTGGGGATTGAATTAGATTTAGATTTAATTCCTGTCCGAGAAACAGGGATGGTTCCCTATGAATATTTACTCTCGGAATCCCAGGAACGGATGCTGTTTGTGGCACAGAAGGGACGAGAACAGGAGTTAATTGATATTTTCCACCGTTGGGAACTGCAGGCGGTTGTCGCGGGTACGGTGATTGAAGAACCGATTGTGCGGATTCTGTTTCAAGGGGGAGTTGCGGCGGAAATCCCAGCTACGGCGTTATCGGATAATACGCCGATTTATTATCGGGATGTGTTGACTGAAGCGCCAGAGTATGCAAAGGAGGCTTGGCAATGGACGGTTGAGTCATTACCGAGTTGTAACCGTAACGGAATCGAACTGTCGGATGAGGCTAAATCCTGGACCGATATTCTCCTCCAACTCCTGGATACACCCACGATTGCCTCGAAACGCTGGGTCTATCGCCAGTATGACCATCAGGTGCAAAATAACACTGTGATGCTTCCCGGTGGTGCAGATGCGGCAATCATCCGCTTACGTCCCCCGGAATCAGGCAGAAATGCCCAATCGGGTGTTGCGGCTACGGTGGATTGTAATTCTCGCTATATCTATCTTGATCCTTACGAAGGGGCAAAGGCTGTGGTTGCTGAAGCCGCCCGCAATTTAAGCTGTGTGGGGGCAGAACCTGTTGCTGTAACCGATAATCTGAATTTTGGGTCACCAGAAAAGCCGATAGGATACTGGCAACTGGCATCGGCTTGTCAGGGTATCGCCGAGGCTTGTGCAGAATTGGCGACGCCTGTGACGGGTGGAAATGTCTCGCTGTATAACGAAACCGTGGATAGTCAGGGAAATCCCCAACCGATTTATCCCACCCCGGTGATTGGAATGGTGGGGGCGATTCCGGATTTAAGTCAGATTTGTTCTCAAGGATGGCAGGGTGAAGGGGATTTAATTTATTTATTGGGATTATCACTAACTGTAACTACACCGCAGTTAACCCTAGGGGGTTCAGAATACTTGAGTGCGATTCATGGCGTTGTTGCTGGAAAACCGCCTATTGTGGATTTTGAGTTAGAACGTCGGGTGCAAGCGGCTTGTCGTGAAGGCATTCGCCGCCGCTTCCTGAATTCAGCCCATGATTGTGCGGAGGGTGGATTAGCTGTGGCGCTGGCGGAATGTTGTATTTCTGGCGGATTGGGGGCTGAGATTGACTTAGGATTGACGGAGGCGTCTCTAGAACGGCGTTGGGATGAAATTTTATTTGGCGAAAGCGCTAGTCGGATTCTGGTGTCGGTGAAGCCGGAAGCCCAAGGGGATTGGGAGGCTTACCTGACGGAATGTCTAGGAGAATCTGCCCAGGATTGGCAACGGTTGGGGGTGGTTAAATCTTTCTCGGAAGGATTAAAAATTTTAATGAACGATCATCCTCCCTTAATCAACGCTACGATCGCAGATATGAGCGATCGCTTCTTTAACGCATTAGAACGTCGCTTGTAGCCGTGTTGAGGTAGTCACGGCTGATGAATGACCAATGACGCATGATCCATGACTTACAAATTAATGGTATCGTTAAGGAATCGTTAATTAAACTTAACGATTCCCGATTGATTTGCGTTAATACAAGTCGAACTGACTGCCACTATCAGGAGTAAGCTAATACCCATGATTCTCCAGCCACCCCACTCCTCTACCCCCAATCCTGCTGAATCTGATCAGATTATCAGCCAACGCCCCGACAAACCTGAAGAAGCTTGCGGGGTTTTTGGTATCTATGCACCAGACGAAGATGTCGCTAAGCTAACTTATTTTGGTTTGTTTGCCCTGCAACATCGGGGTCAAGAATCAGCGGGGATTGCCACCTTTGAGGGAGAACAGGTGCGTCTCTATAAGAATATGGGACTTGTCTCCCAAGTCTTTAACGAAGATATTTTGAACCAAATGCCCGGAACAATCGCGGTGGGTCATACCCGTTACTCGACAACGGGGTCGAGTCGGGTTGTCAATGCCCAACCTGCTGTTGTGAATACCCGCTTAGGGTCTTTGGCTTTAGCACATAATGGAAATTTAGTCAATGCTTCAGAGTTACGAACCCATTTAGAGAACCGCAACTATAATGAATTTTTGACCACGACGGATTCTGAGATGATTGCGATCGCGATCGGTGCGGAAGTGGATCAAGGGAAGGATTGGTTAGAGGCGGCGATTAGTGCGTTTAACCTTTGTGAGGGTGCCTATAGTTTAGTAATTGGTACGCCGGAAGGGGTGATGGGAGTGCGTGATCCCCATGGCGTTCGTCCCTTGGTGATTGGCACCTTAGGCACAAATCCGATGCGTTATGTCCTCGCCTCAGAAACCTGTGGGTTAGATATTATTGGTGCAGAATACCTACGGGATGTCGAACCCGGAGAATTGGTTTGGATTACCGAAGCCGGGATGGCGTCATTCCACTGGAGTCAAAAACCCCAACGCAAGCTGTGTATTTTTGAAATGATTTATTTTGCCCGCCCGGATAGCGTGATGCAGGATGAAAGCATCTACAGCTATCGGCTACGGTTGGGGCGTCAATTGGCAAAAGAAGCGGCGACTGACGCCGATATTGTGATTGCGGTACCGGATTCCGGTGTACCCGCCGCGATCGGCTTTTCCCAAGAGTCGGGAATTCCCTACGCGGAAGGATTGATTAAAAATCGCTATGTGGGGCGCACGTTTATCCAACCGACGCAGAGTATGCGAGAGTCGGGGATTCGGATGAAACTGAATCCTCTGAAAGATGTTCTCGCGGGTAAGCGAGTGATTATTGTAGACGATTCGATTGTTCGGGGAACCACGAGTCGGAAGATTGTCAAAGCGTTACGGGATGCAGGGGCGACTGAGGTTCACATGCGGGTTTCCGCACCACCTGTAACTCATCCCTGTTTCTATGGGATTGACACTGATTCTCAAGACCAGCTTATTGCGGCAACCAAGTCGGTTGAGGAAATTGCTGAACAAATTGGGGTGGATTCTCTGGCGTATGTGAGTTGGGACGGGATGATGCTGGCAACTCAAGATAATGCGAATACGTTCTGTTCGGCGTGTTTCACCGGAGATTATCCGATTCCAGTTCCCGAACGACTAAAACGGTCTAAGTTGATGCTAGAAGAAGCGAAGGTTTAAGCACCATTGTAGAGACGTTGCATGCAACGTCTCTACATAAATGATGTGTCCTAACCGCTATGGCGGTTGCTATAAATCGGTCGGTGCGCCCCTACTGTTTTTGGGCGCTTCAAGCTACCATAGGGCTTATTCAGCAGACCCTAAGCTGTTCGGCATTTAAACCTTAATGTCAAGAATGGCAAAATCCTTGTAGTGCGTTTAGCGAAGCCATGCCGCAGGCTTTAGCGAAGCCATGCCGCAGGCTTTGCATCTTGCTCGCTACCCATTCCCAATTTAAATGCATGACAGCTTACCATAAAAGTCTGTTCCCTATTGCCTATTGCCCATTCCCTATTGCCTACTTTTAGAAATTTTTTTGTAGTAAATACTACCGTTTTTTCAGTCCTTTGAAGGTCAAGGGTGGGAATTGACTTTCAATAACGAATATGCTAAAAACAGAAAATCTTGATTGCAACTTTACAAGTTTACCGCTAGACAATCAACTTACCAAAGTATACAGCGTTTCCAAATCATTTGTAAACGCAAAAGGTTTGAAAGCCTTCTTGTTGAATTGTGTTTAGGAGTTCTTGCATATCATTTTAAAACGCTATCTATAGCCAAATACCAGGGTCACTCGTTGATGAGTGGACTACTAAGTAGGTGAGGACAATTAAAGTTAACGGTTGAGATTAGGGAACAGTAAGGGTTTGAGGAACATTCACAGAACTTAACATAGTTCGGTTTATTTCCACCGACTTACTTAGATCAAAAAACGTGTTAAGGAGTCAAATATAGATGTCAAACTCATCGTCTGTTAAGCCTCAAATATTAACAACAACTGATTGGAGACTCAGCCCCGGTTACTTATGTGAAGGGGGATCTGATTTTGAATCCGTTCATATTTTGTTGGGTCGGTTTTTAGCAGATCGGCATTCAGAAGATCCCTTGCCTGATGTATCCAGGCAGCACAATCTCACGTTCGGTTAATTAAACGAGCAGTGGATGAGGTATCCAGCCTAGAGTATCTGGCACGCGATCGCAATGGTAAAGCCCTAAAATCTTTGAAAAAAGTCTGCCAGCAGATTCAACAGGTGGGAACTACGTTACAGGTGAAGAAGAAAAATGGACACCTGGTTGCCAAAAACTGGGATGATCCAGAATTTGCTGTCGGTCCCAATGAAAAGAAAGAAGTGGGCGATCGTCAATTGTTGCATTATGAATCTCCGGATAGCGACACGTCTAACATTCCCGAAGACGTAATTATCGCCCATGAGGTGACGGCTGATGAATTTGAAGGGGTAATCGATACATCGATTGAGTATGAACATGAATTAAATATTTCCATGTTCCACTCCGATGAAGTGAACGAGGAAGCGATTCTATTTGCAAACTGGGCATATCGCCTGCTACATGATGCGATTATTTCCCATCGGCATATTTTAGCCGGGAGTCCCTTATCCTGGTTAATGCAGCTTCCCTTTGCGGTGGAAATTCTTTGTTCAACGGCTGACGAAACGGAAGTCGTGACAGAATGTTCAGCAACCTGTATTAACTACAAAGATTTCGAGAGTAAGTTGATCCGCCGTTCATTTACCTGTCAATTCCATCCGGAACTGCTTCAGGATCTAAAGGATCTTTGTCACCGGGAACCTCCCACTTATGACGAGTTGAAGCGTGATGATGGTGCTCGTTTATTTGCCCGACTTTTGTATTCTGGGATGCAGGAATAAGGGCATCTGAATAACATCATCACCATGGCGCGACGGATGGAAGAGGTGAGATTTTGACCCCCGGTTGAGGGAAAATTGTTCCCTACTTAAATAAATTGCCAAAGTTTAATCGTTTTATCTTGAGCCGCACTCGCCAAGGTTGAACTATCTGGACTAATTGCCACAGACATAACACCAGCGGAATGATCCGATAAGGTCTGGATCAGTTTTCCACGACCCGGATGCCAAAGTCTAACCGTTCCATCAGCACTACCACTGATTAATAGGCGACCTTTGGCGCTGATGGCAACAGAATGAACCGCATCTGTATGTTCAGTCAGCGTCAATAAAATATCACCTGTCCTCAAGTTCCAGACTTGAATCATCGCATCCGCACTACCACTGATTAAAAGTTGACCACTAGGACTAAAGGCAAGTGAATTGACGGCATCGGTATGCCCATGTAGGGTTAGTTGAATTTCACCTGTGGCTAAATTCCACAATTTGATCGTGCGATCTGCACTACCACTTGCCAGAATCTGTCCATCTGGACTAATGGCAATCGTATGAATCATGCTGGAATGACCATCAAGAGTTTTCTGTATATCTTGTAGGTTTAAATTCCAAATGTTAATTGTTTTATCAGCACTGCAACTGGCGAGAAGCTGTCCATCTGGACTAAAAGCAACTGACTTAATCCAACCTGAATGTTGCTTCAGGGTATGCTTTAATGTTTGGGTCGTTAATTCCCAAACTTTAATCGTGTGATCCCAACTCCCACTGACTAAAAACTGTCCATCTGGACTAAAAGCAATGGTATCAATTAAACTAGAATGCCCAGAAAATGTACAACTGGGTATACCACTCTCCAGATGCCAGAGTTTAACGCTACGATCCGCACCCCCACTCGCCAGAATCTGTCCGTCTGGATGAAAGGCGATCGCATGAATCGAACTCGAATGACCCCGCAACGTCCGTACACATTGCCACGTCGGTGTTAGCGTGTTTGGTTTAACTGATGGATTTGGGGAAGCGACTGACAATGATTGGGCTAACGTCTGGGTGAGATGCAAATCCTGGAGAATCTGGGCGGCTGACTGATAGCGCAGTTTTACCGCCCCCTCCAGCATTTTATTCAAGGTTTGCGTGAGGCGATCGCTAATCGGTTCAACTAGGTAGTCTTGCCACACCCACATTCCTTCTAAACTGTTAAACAAGTCAAAGGGATGAATGCTGGTTAGTAAATGAATACAAGTCACCCCTAAACTATACAAATCACTACTTGTTACCGCTTTGCCCATCAGTTGTTCCGGGGCGGCATAAGCCGCAGAACCAATCACGGTTCCGGTTCTGGCTAATGCTGTTTTTGTGGTCAATTTTGCGGCACTAAAATCAACGAGAACCAGAGTATCGGCGTCTGTCTCGATTCCTGTACTGGCAGAACAAATAATATTGGCTGGATTAATATCTCGGTGAATAACCTGATGAGAATGAATATACTGTAATACAGGCAACAGTTGTGCCAAGATATGGCGGATCTGGGTTTCATTAAATGCTCCTTCTTGCACTAATTGTTGAGCTAAACTCTCTCCTTCTACTAAGCATTGCACGATCGCCCCCGTCGTTCCCCTTTGCGGATTAGGTTCAAAATAAGCCAGCAGTCGGGGAATCTGGGGATGTTCGCCTAGAGTTTGTAATCGGGCGGCTTCTTGACGAAAGGATGCTGCCGCTTTCTCGATATTGGTTGTACCTTGATTGGTGGGTGAAAACTGCTTGATAATACAAGTGGATAATCCCGACTCCGATTCGTCAATTGCCCGAAAGGTACGACCAATACCCCCCTGACTAATCAACTCCATCGCCCGGTAGCGATCGCCTAAAAGTAATTTTGACCCACAAGTGGAGCAAAATCTGGCATGATCAGGGTTGTCGGGTTTGGGACAAGTTAGGTTAAGGCAGTAACTCATTCGCGAATTTTGGGAGTCAGGAATTTATCCTATTGTGGCTTGCATTCAGCCTCCCCAGCTTCCCCAGCTCCCTCAGCTTCCCCAGCTCCCTTAAATCACGCATTAAGTCACGCATTGAAATTGGGTATAGGTAGTGAGCAAGATGCTCACACTACGACAATAATTTCGCAATTCTTGACATTAAGCTTTAATCTGAAGTTACCCCAGTGCAGATGTACTACACCCAGGCTAAATCCTTATTCCGTGGTGGTTTTAGCGCTCAATCCCCTCAAAAATTGTACCCATGTACGACGACTTAAAAATCGCGCAAAGCCGCACGGTGAGGCAGTTTTGATTTTTTGGTTGGGGGAACTTCAGTTTAAGTAGGTTAAAGGAAATAAACCAGGAAGGAAAAGTAGTGCGAGCGTCTCGCTCGCTATTTTGTATGGGTTTTTTCTCCCCTAGTGCAAGAAGGCAGAAATAACTGAACAGCTAATATCTCCCCCCGCTTCCCCTGCTCCCTCTGCTCCCCCTGCTTCATCGTATCTACGAAGCTGCTCAAGTATTTTTATGCCCGCTGCACTAGCTCCCCCATCTCCCCCATCTCCCCCATCTCCCCCATCTCCCCCATCTCCCCCATCTCCCCCATCTCCCCCTCACCCCATCTCCGAAATCATGCTTCCTGTTTCCGGCTACCTGGCGGCTGGCGTATCATCAAATCCTCAGTCGTTGATACAAAACCATGTCTGCTGTACCAGGCGCGTAAATTTTCTATGCCAAAAGGACTACCCTTGTCCAGTTCTAGAGTAATTGGTTTATCATGCAACATTTGACAAAGCATCTTCAGGATTTTAGAACCATACCCTTTGCCACGATTACCAGGCATGACGTTTAAGAAATGAATAAAATAGGAGGTTTCATCCTCACAGACAGATACCACTCCGACTAAGTCATCTGCCTGAGTAAACTCATACCTCATTTCCCCTTGATATCCAAAAGTTCTGGGAAAGACTCGTACCGATAGATTCACGGTTAACTCATCCTCTCGTCCATTCAACTTATACACCACCCTATTGTCAAAGTCCGGTTAGTGCGTCGGCAGATGTAACCTTAGTTAGCTGAAGAAAAATCTATCTTCTTGAAGATACCTCTTTGTCAATTATCGTTTCCTCTGATAGAGGTAAACCAGACTTCAATCAAAAATAATAAAAATGTAACAAACTCTCATGGGAGAGAACGCCAATGCGATATAAAAATCTTACAGCCATAGGAATCCTAGCCGCCATGTTCGGCTTAGCGAACCCTGTCTCGGCTCAATCACCAGTCACGACCAAAGCCGACGACGTTACCCTCTCTGGTGAATCCCTAATGGGCATTGAACAGAGAAATCTCGGCGATGATTTTGACCAGTTCTTTTTAGATGATCCAGCCCTGGCATGGAGAGGAACAGGTGGTAGCCAGATTAATTTTAACAACCAAGCTGGTACTGACTTTCAGTTAATAGACGATGTGGAAATCTCAGTTAACGAACCCTTATCTCCACCGATCAGTCCAATCAATTTCCGCAGACACGAGAATTTGAGCAGCGGTCTTGATCGCGTGGAAGTACAAGTTGAACTTGATTAATGGTTATATGTTTTTCCGAAAGTAGGGGCGGGTTTAGGGCTTTCATTTTGCTATTGATGATCAAGTTTATTCAAAACCCGCCCTGACAAAGGCTTTCATTTTGCTATTGATGATCAAGTTTATTCAAAACCCGCCCTGACAAAGGCTTTCATTTTGCTATTGATGATCAAGTTTATTCAAAACCCGCCCTGACAGAGTGGCAGAGTTTGGGCTGAGACAGTGCAGAGTGATTATCTAGCGCTATTGTCACTAACCCCATAAGCACCTATTTCAACACAATCATTTGATTGGTTTGGGCTGATTGGCAAGCAGCTTCTCCAACCTGAAGCGCATATAAACTGGCTTCACTCGACACATACAGAGACTTTCCATCCATTAGATGATCCAATACCATTTGCGTATCTTGAACAAATAAACCGCGACGCCCTGCTACAGTGATAGGATGTTCTTCCTCTCCCCGGATTAATTTACCTTGATCGCCCTCAAATACCAGTGTCCCGCGATCGCCGTGGACTTCAAACGTCCGCAACCTCTGCCAAAATACGTCTCCTTTACCATAGGTGACGTGGGCAATTAAACCTTTGGCAAACTGTAATTGAGCCGTACATAGACAGGCACTATAATAGTTTGAGTGCTGCCAAAACTGAGTATTACAGCTAACGGTTGCGACGTTACCAAATAAATTAGTAAATCGATGGATGTGGGGTAATGCGGCTTTAAAGGGAAAGCCAAATAAGTCCCGATGGTATGTCCAACGCTGCGGCGATGGATGCTTAGGCACAATTGTGACATATCGGGCATAAAAAGGAGTGCCAATCTCTGGTAATGATTGCTGTAAGGCTTGATGTAAGCCGCCTAATAGCTCAATATGTTCCACATGTAGGAGTTTGCCTTGAGCTTGAGCAAGGGCAATTAGGGATTCGGCTTCTGTCGGATCAAGGGAAATGGGATATTCGACAACAACATGCTTCCCTGCGGTTAAAGCCGCCCTAACAATCGCACCATGATCACGATTAATCGTACAAACAAAGACTAAATCCACATCCGGATGTGCCACCACTTGTTGCCAAGACTCCACGGCACTGGTTTGGTGACGTTGTACAAAGTCTTGCACAGTTTCCGGGGTATGCCCACTGACAACCACAAGCTGCGATCGCGCATCCGCCTGTAAGGTTTGCGCCCGCTGGTTGGCAGCATATCCAGTCCCGACGATACCAGCCCGAATGGGCAGTTGATCCATCATTTTTGAATGAGTCCTCGCTTCAAAATCCCCCTATTTAGCGACTAGAAAAAAATAGCTTCCTGGTTACTTTACCTTATTTTGCTTTCTGGAAGACTCTTTTTTCAACAAAGCACCAAATCCGAGCGCGACACCTGAACCGAGGATAGTCAAGGGTTCAGGAACAGGTTCGCTAGTGCCTACTTTGATTTGATACGCCAAGTTAGAGCGAGTCGGTTGATCTCCAGTCCAATCGAAGCTGACTGTACCCGTCAGTGTAAACGGTGCTGAGATATCTTCAATCAACACATAGTCTACATCGTCACTATCGTTATCACTTGGAGCCGAAAAGGTATTCAAACTATCAAGATTAAGCCGTACATTGCTGTTGGCTGTTTCTTTGGTACGAATATATATCGTATCAATTGGTTCGGTAAACGCTGTGCTACTTAGGATTGTTCCACCAACGTTATAGTTGACTGTTGAGCCAGTATACTCCAGTGTGAAATCATAGACTGTACCATTCCCCCAGACAAACTGAGCGGATTGCACAGGAGTCCCAGCTTTATCATTAATCCCCAACTCACGTTCAGCCTGGTTCAAACTGTTATTACCAATTCGCCCTTCAGCCACGAATACTTCGGTAAATTCCCCACTATTGATTAACCCATCGAACTGGTCATCGGTAAAGTCAGGTAGACTCGTGACTGTAGCGGCACTGGCAACACCCGAAACGAGAGACAGACCCACAGTGGCTAAACCAACGCCTAAAGCAACTCCAGCCGTTCGGAACGAAAATTTTGAGTAGATGCTATTCATAGTTACACCCGGTATATGTGCTTACTTAACAGTATAATTCTCTCTTGAGAGAATTTATGTGAAGTGTTGATGAAGTAAGATCCAAATCCTAGCGCAAAATCCATAGTTATGTTAAGTCAACAAAAATTGTCAATATTTTTTAAGTAGGGTCGCATTTTCATGCCAGCCAATAAGGAAAAACTGGAGCATTGTCTATAGTTATTCTCAATTAGCTAGACAGATGTTAGCTGAATATCCCAGAATCAACCCAATAGAGGCTGTTGGGCATTGCCCACCAACATACCAGTCAATACCATTCAACTTAACTCCCCTCGCCCAAACGATATCCCTTCCCGTATACCGTGTGAATCAATGGGGCTTCACCAGGAGCCTCTATTTTGCGGCGTAACAAGCGCACTAAAGCCGCTAAGACATTACTACTAGGTTGTTCTTCATCCTGCCACAACTGCTGATAAATTTCCCCATGAGTCAACAGTTGACCCGAATGACGCATAAAATAGTCCAGAAGCTGGGTTTCTTTTTCCGAGAGTTCAATTAATCGTCCATTACGATAGGCGAGCTGATTTTCTACATCCAGTTCTAAAGAAGCAACGCGCAACCGAACAGGCGCATTGGTTTCCGTCGCCGCCGAACGCCGCAGCAAGGCGCGAACTCGAGCCAGTAATTCTCGCAATTCAAAGGGTTTAACTAAATAATCATCCGCCCCTGCATCCAATCCCATCACCCGATCATCCAGGGTATCTTTAGCGGTAAGGAAAAGAACCGGCGTCGTTTTCCCTTGCGATCGCAACTGTTGGCAAAGCTCTAACCCAGACTGATGCGGTAACATCCAATCTAGTATAAGTAAGTCATAGTCGCTTTGCATCGCTAACTGGCGTCCCGACTGTCCCTCATAAGCGACATCAACCTCATATCCCTCCCGTTTGAGGACTCGGCTTAAAGGATCGGTGAGTTCAACTTCATCATCAACCAACAGAATACGCATTATTTGTCATTTGTCATTTGTCACGGAATAGGGAATAGGGAATAGGGAATAGGCAACAGGCAACAGGCAACAGTGTAAGGTAGAGTTTTGAGTTAACTCACGACTTCCTCATCTCCCCCAGCTCCCCCAGCTTCCCCAGCTCCCCCAGCTTCCCCAACCGAAAACTTTTGCCGCCACACGCTATATCATGGTGAATATTGCTGCGCTTAACGATGCCCATGTCTGTATCCCGGCTCAATGTAACCGAAGGCTGGCTAGAAGCCAATCAGCAGTATTTGATGGGAGAGATTGCGCGAGTGCGTCAAGCCTTGGAACGCAAGAGTGATCAAATCACTACAGGTATCTCTCTTACCTTAACCAATGGCTTCTATCCCAATGGAAATGGTTCACACCATCAACCCGACACATCGCTTTCACCGCCTCCCTTGTTGGATCAGCTTTGCCAAATGTTTGGGCTATCTTCATTTGAGCGAGATTTGCTGCTGTTATGTGCGGGGATGGAATTTGACGCCTCTTGGGGGTTACTCTGTGGCATCGCTCAGAGTAATGAACAAATGAATTATCCCACATTTGCTCTAGCGTTGAATATATTACCCCATGGACATTGGGGGGCGCTGACGCCAGATGCACCGTTGCGCCGTTGGCGGTTGATTGACGTGGGTGAAGGGTTTACGTTAACCAGTAGTTCGCTACGGATTGATGAGCGGATTTTACATTACCTGCGCGGCGTTCAATATATTGATGAGCGCTTGGCGAGTATGGAGGAACCGATGCCTTTACCGAGTATTTTGGTATCCTCGCATCAGCAAAGCGTACAGCAAATTGCCACAACCTGGTTACAGGTGGGCGAGGGGACATTCCCGGTAGTGCAGCTATGTGGAGAAGATGTTACCAGTAAACGGGCGATCGCGCGAGCCGTATGCGATCATCTAGGGATTAATCTCCATGCCCTTTCTGCTGAATCTTTACCCACGAATACCAGTCAACTGAATATCGTTAAGATACTCTATGAACGGGAATGGGCATTAAGTAGCACGGTTCTAATGCTCAACTGTGATCATCTCGAAACCAATGATCCAGCCAGAGAAAGCGCGATCGCACGTTTCATCGAAAGCCTGAATACACCCCTGATTGTCACGAGTCGCGATCGACGCCGCCAACGCCAGCGTCCCATTATTACCATTGATGTCCATCATCCCACCAGCGATGAGCAGCGTTTAATTTGGCAAAACGCTTTAGCCGATAAAGCCGCAAAACTTGAGCCTGCAATCAACTTATTAGTCTCCACATTTAACCTCAGCGCCCCCAATATTCATACCGCTTGCTTAACCATCAAAGGAATGGACATTGAGACGCCAGAAGAAGATGAACAACCTATAGACGAAGAAAGCTACAACCCATCTGCCCTCCCACCCCTTACCACTAAATTGTGGGACGTTTGCTGTATTCAAGCCCGTCCCCGCATGGAAGAATTAGCCCAACGGATTGACACAGCCGCCACTTGGGATGATTTAATTTTGCCGGACAGAGAACGCACTGTCTTATCAGAAATTGTCACCCATGTGCGCCACCGGATGAAGGTCTATGAAAGTTGGGGATTTGCCGGAAAAAGTCGCCGGGGGCTGGGAATTAGCGCTTTATTTGCTGGTGCCAGTGGAACCGGGAAAACTATGGCAGCCGAGGTGATCGGCAAAGAGTTACGATTAGACGTCTATCGGATTGACCTCAGTTCGGTTATTAGTAAATATATTGGTGAAACTGAAAAGAACTTACGCCGGGTTTTTGATGCCGCAGAAGGAGGCGGCTCGATCCTTCTCTTCGATGAAGCCGACGCCCTATTCGGTAAGCGTTCTGAAGTCAAAGACTCCCATGATCGCCATGCCAATATTGAGGTCAGTTATCTGTTGCAGCGCATGGAATCCTATCGAGGATTGGCAATTTTAACCAGCAATATCAAAAGTGCCTTAGACCAAGCCTTTCTGCGCCGGATTCGCTTTATTGCTCAATTTCCTTTCCCCAACGCGGAGCAACGCCAAGAAATTTGGAAACGGATCTTTCCTAAACAGACACCAACCGAAAAACTCGATTATCGGAAATTGGCAAAACTGAATGTAGCAGGGGGTAATATTCGCAGCATTGCCATGAATGCGGCGTTTATCGCGGCAGATGCTGGGGAAGCCGTACAGATGAAACATATTTTACAAGCCACTAAGAGTGAATATATCAAACTAGAGCGACCCTTAACCGATGTAGAAATCAGGGGATGGGTTAAATAAGAGGTTTAGGAATGGTAAAAATTAATGTAGAGACGTGCCATGGCACGTCTACCAATTGTATGTAGGGGCGGGTTTAGACATAATTGTAGGGGCGGGTTTAGCCATAATTGTAGGGGCGGGTTTAGCCATAATTGTAGGGGCGGGTTTAGGGACTAAATTCAGATATCCACCAATAACGGAACAACAAAACCCGCCCTCCCTCACCACTAACGGAACTATATTTTCTAAAGTTCCGTAACAATTTGAGCGATCGCGAATTGCATAAAGGACTTGTGCAGGATAATATTAAGTATTCACAAGTTGAGTTGGGAAGACTGGTCATGGGTAGCCGACGGCGTCTTAACAAAAAAACATCCTGGGAATCGACTTCTTTACCAGTACGGAATCCTTTACAACCGCGCCCCTTCGGTAAAGGTATCCAGGCGAGACGAGCCGAGTTACCAACAACCAATGTCTTGCAAACTCGTCCTTTCGGTACTCCCAAGCAGGCATCCTCGCCAAAACAAGAGATGCCAGATCTCCAAGCTCAACTCAAACAAGCAGAGAGCTTTGGCTATAATGCCGCTAATATTCCCACCGTACCTTCGAGTAACGCCACACCGATTCAGGCAAAGCTGACGATTGGAGAACCGAATGATAAGTATGAGCAGGAAGCGGATCAAGTAGCGTCTCAAGTCGTTAATCAGATTAATTCGCCTCAGAGTCAGCCGTCGGTTCAGGGTAAGACAGTACAACGAGAAGCCTTACCAGAAGAAGAGGAGGAAGAAACTCCCGTTAACGCCAAACTCGAATCAGGGACACTACAACGGGACGCTTTACCACCAGAAGAAGAGGAGGAAGAAACTCCCGTTAACGCCAAACTCGAATCAGGGACACTACAACGGGAAACTTTACCACCAGAAGAAGAGGAAGAGGAAACTCCCCTTAGTGCCAAACTCGAATCAGGGACACTACAACGGGACGCTTTACCACCAGAAGAAGAGGAGGAAGAAACTCCCGTTAACGCCAAACTCGAATCAGGGACACTACAACGGGAAACTCTACCACCAGAAGAGGAAGAGGAAACTCCCCTTAGTGCCAAACTCGAATCAGGGACACTACAACGGGAAACTTTACCACCAGAAGAGGAAGAGGAAACTCCCCTTAGTGCCAAACTTGAATCGGGGACACTACAACGGGAAACTCTACCACCAGAAGAGGAAGAGGAAACTCCCCTTAGTGCCAAACTTGAATCGGGTACTTTCCAGCGTCAAGGTATTTCTCCTGAAGAGGAAGAGAAAAAAAAAATTAGCCTAAAGTTAATGAGGAAATCCCAATCGGGAACAGGGAGTACAAATTCCTCCGTTAACTTAGAAGAATCGATTCAACAAAAACGGGGTCAGGGACAATCCCTATCAGAGGATATCCGCGAACCCATGGAACAAGCATTTGGTACTGATTTCAGCGGGGTAAAAGTACACACTGATAGTCAATCAGACCAGCTTAACCGATCAATTCAGGCGCGTGCTTTCACAACAGGACAAGATGTTTTCTTCAAACAGGACGAATACAACCCTGGAAGTAAGGATGGACAGGAGTTGCTTGCTCATGAGTTAACCCATGTTGTCCAGCAGACAGGTACTGTCCAGCGCGATGATGATCCGGCAAAAAAAGACAAAAAAAAGTCTAAGAGTACCATTGAGGAACTCAGAGACGCATTGGGCGGTTGGGGTGCAGATTCAGCCCAGATTTTGCAGTTGCTAGGTAAAGCGTCTGCCTCTGAGAAGAAGCAGATATTAACTGACTCTAAACTGATGGGTCAACTCCAAAGTAAACTGAGTCGCCGTGAGATGATTCAAGCCCTCAATGCTCTGGAGGCTCCCCTTAAACAAAAGCTGAATGCAGCAATGAAGGGTTGGGGTTGTGATGCTCAGGTGATTAAGGATCTGACAGCCAGTGCTAAAGATACAGAGAAGAAAGCCGTTTTAGCTGACACAGCACTGGTTAATCGACTCTCCAGCGAATTGAGTCGAGCCGAGATGCTAGTGATTCTGGGTAATCTCAATGCGCCTCTGAAAGACAAACTAAATGCGGCGATGGATGGTTGGGGAGCCGATGCTGAGGTGATTAAGACTCTGACCAAGGGGGCATCAGATACAGACAAGCAGGCAGTTTTAAATGATGCGGCACTGGTATCGAGGCTTTCGAGTGAGTTGAGTGGGGAATCATATACCACCATTATTCTCACGTTGTTGGCAGGGGTTACTGACGCAGATTTTGATACGTTCATCAAAAGCATGACCCAAAGCCAAACTCAAGCTCTTTTGAACAATATTTCAACCTCAGATCAGGCTACTTATGCAGCCTTAATTGAGAGAATAAAAACTGCTCGGATCATTGCGACAGGTGAAAATATGGTGGGAGAGTTGCAATGGCGTGGGGGTTCTGGACCTGATCCGAGTGCTGGCTATCAAGTGAACGAAACTACAGCTTGGGGACACCAGAATGATTTTGCCAGATGGATTCGTGGTAATGGTCCTGAGCCAACTCCTCCCAACGACACCATGAACTGTTGGGAAGGGGTACTTTTTATGGCATATAAAGCAGGTGTAGTTAACAAGAGTTGGCTGGTTGATATTCATGATGCAGCAGCTAAGGCTGGACAAAGTGCGGCAAGTATAGGCGCATATTATTCTGTTTTAGAGAGCAGATTATATTCCGGAGCTCGCACGGAAGTTCTATATGATCCTGGCACAGGTCTGAGAACGGGTACTATTCCAGCCGGAAATATCGTTTTTATTGATGGACTGGGTCATGTTGTGCTTTCTAAAGGGACAACAGATGGGGGGGGTAGGCATGAGGTACTTAGCTTATGGATACTTCCCAACCCAGGACAGCCTGTAGGTGGGTGGACAGGTAGCGAGATTGGTGTACTACAAGATACGACATTAGAAGAAGTCAGTCAGCCAGGACAAAAAGTAGAATTTGCCCCACCTCCTTGGTAAATGTAAGTTCAGAGTTAGCTTTTTATAGGCAAGTTTTTAACTGTAGCCTATTTCATGACAAAATAAGGTGATGAAGGTAAAACCAGTCTCATTTATATGTCTCGCTTTTCTAATGCTTGGCTTATCTGGAAATTGTCAGAAAGAGTCAAACAGTCAGATACCGGAAATTAGACAGGGAGAAATGCTGCCCAAAATTGATAGTGATGAGGAATTATCTATGCAGTTGAAATATATTCCAAATTTAATCATCTCAATTCCTTGGGGAAATCAGGAACACTCGATTCCTCACACAGCTTATGAAAAAGTTTCGCTATCAGGAATGTTTACAGGTCAATCCAAACGAAAAATAAGACCTGTGTACCCGATACGTCTTGATCAGGATGAAAATTTATATCTGATTTTTGATAGTCCTCAAGGGGCGGCTCCATCGGAAAGAAAATATAGACTAATGCGTTTCAATAATCAGGGTAATTTGACTGATGAATTTGATATTAATCTAAATGCGGACAGTATAGAAAGGTGGCAGATTCTCGATTTCCATCCTGATCACCAAGGTGGAGTTTATCTGTTAGAAGTTTTGGGGACAACCCAACACCAACTATTTCATCGACTGCGCCGAGTTAATTCACAATCTCAGGAAATATGGAGTAAAAAAGAAATTCTAAATTATCGAGATTTAGATTTTTACAAATTGGCAGGTAAACTGGAATATTTGATTGCTCCTGATCGAGATTCACTTTACTTACCAACTCGTTATCCTAAACAAGGGTTGGCGAGTTTTGATGTTAATACCGGAGATATAATTTCAGCTAATCAATGGAATGAATCGGCAAGTAAATTGACGATCACTTCATCTCATGAAGTCTATTATAGTCGTATTTTAGATGATGCTTCGAGGAAAAGACATGTTTTGATTAGGCAAAATTTAAGTAATGGCAACCGAGAAGTTATAGAATCTGAAATTCAATATCTACATGACTTAGCGGGTGTTGATGCAGAGGGTAAAATTTATCCGCGTATTCACAATGGTATAGCACGCTTATCAGACCAAGGTAAGTTAGAGTGGCAACAATCTATTTACGGAATCGTTGTCAGGTCAGAGGATCAGCATATTTTTATATGCAGTCGAGCAGATAGAGTTGAGAATACCGTTATTCTGGAGGTAGAACAGTACGACAGTTCAGGAAATAAAATTAAAAAATTCACCTTCCAATTACCCGAACAACAGCTTCAAGTTAAAGGGGACTTACCTCGATTGATCAGTGTTGATCAAAAATCAAGGTTCTATTTCTATGGCGGTGAAACAGATCATCAAGCTGGAACTTTGTTTGTTTTTTCTTCAGAAGACCAATTGCCGAAAATTCAGTCTTTGGCAGAAACTGATCCTGAAGGTTTTCCATTGTTCAATAAAGTTAATCAAGAACTATTGCAAATAGAGTCGCAAGTCGGCTCGCCAAATATGTTTGAAATTGATTCACTCGGTCATGTGTATATCCCATTGAGCGATCCTCAAGGCTTCAAAGTTATCCGGCTCCAACCGTAACGATACTGCCACAGGGGATAAACGGGAATAGGATTATTCTATAGGTTTAGGTATGGATATTAAACCCCTCAAAAAACTTGCCTTATTCCAGGATCTTGAAGTTGTACCAGACCTAGACAAAGTGTTGGGACAATTGTACCCCGCTCTAGCAAACTATACAGAATTAGAGTTTCGTTCTGATGGTAAACGTATTGATTTGATTACCTTAAGCAATGATCTCGATGCCGTTGATGATTTTTTATCAGTACTCGGAGATCGGGGAACTACTAAGGCAGAATTGCTCACAATGACCGCACTGTCTAATTTTGGAGCAGGTAGTGTTATAGGGATGAAGTTGCCAGTGGCTGGGTCAGTGATTGGGGGAGAAATGTATGTCAGGGCGGCTATTCCCCTTGCTGAAGTAGAGTACTTTTTAAAACAACATGGGGTAGGTTCAGAAGCGATCGCGCAGATTTCAGGATTAGCTCAAATCTTTGAAAAGGACTACACTCATATTCTGGCAGCCGATGCCACTTCTCCTCCCAGTTTTAGCGTATTTTTCACCACCTATCTCGTTCCCGGTGAAGAAGAACGTGACCGCGATCGCTTGCAGCAGGCGCTTGCGAAAACGGGTGTCACGGAAGATGGTATTGAAAAGTTTCTGCCTTTACATCGTTTGCTGGGTGCATCACGACCCGAAACTCTCTACTTTTCTTGGAGGATCAAGGATGGCAAGCCGACAATTGGAGCTAAAATTGACTACGCGGGTGTTCGACTTGGGCTTGTTTCAGAGATGCTCACCAGGATCGGTGTAGCTAATCAAGCTAGACTCCCCATCAAATGGGGTACACAGCTTAATGTACGACAAGCTAATTATGCGGGTCTTGTCATTGGCTCTCACCAACTATCAGGTGTTCGTGCCTACTTTACCATTCCTAGTACAAAACACTGACGTAATGCTCAGTGGATTATGAACCGCTTTTCAAACCGAAGCCACCAATATTCTATGTTCAAGTGGCAAATGAATCGGCTTTTGCTGACTTGTATCTTCAGTTAACATCAGACTATTCACAGGCGGCGATTCGGATGGTTAGGGGCAAGAAAAGTAAAACGATGCCTGACTTTTTCAAAGAGATAGGTGCAGCCCTTCAGTTTCCCTACTACTTTGGTGAAAACTGGGATGCTCTTGACGAATGCATTACGGATCTCAGTTGGCTCGATGGGGAAGCTTATCTGTTGATGGTAAATCAGGCTAATTTGCTTTTACAAGACGCAACTCCAAAGGAGTTCCAGATCTTGATGGAAGTGTTATCGGATGCTCATCAGACATGGCTGACGCAACCTCAAATCGTCAACGAAGACGAACACCCAACGGCGTTTAATATTTTGTTGGGTTGTACGGATGAGCATCGTTCTGCCTTGACACAACGATTGACTGATTCTAGGGTAGAGTTTCAGGTGTTTCATAAGTAGGTGGACACAATAAAAGTCTGAGAAGAAGTAACTTTAGCTTGGCGATAAAACTTGACATAAACACAAAATAATGCTATACGTCAAGTATATCTCCAGTTAAATTTGGAGGGGGTTATGGGTATCCGACGACGAATCCGTAAAAAACGGTCTGGGGAAGACGAGTTTATCCCAGCACAAAGTTCGCTACAGACGCGCTCTTTCGGGAACGGTATCCAAGCCAGACAAGCCAAGTTACCTGCAACTAATCTCTTGGAAACACGCCCCTTTGGTTCTCCCAAAAAGGCATCCGCTTCATCCCCAGAAACCGCAGATATCCAGACGCAACTGAAACAGATGGAACGTTTTGGGTATAACGCAGCAAATATTCCTGTGTTCCCACCCAAGAAATCGAAAAAGAAACCGAAAAAATCAAAAGGGAAAGCGTCTGATACGGATCAAATCGTCATCCATAACCATCCCGGTGGAACGCCTCTGAATCAGGGTGATATTTTATCCGCGATCGCAAAAGACGCCAAAGAGGTAAAAGCCGTGGGTCATTATGGTAAATTTAGTCTGCGGCGTCAGAAAGATACTTGGCAAATTAGTCAAGAGCAAGTCGCAAGGGCTTATGATCAAGGGGTTGAGCAGTGGTTGCGAGAATGTCCCAAGGAATTAACGGAACATTATCCAGGGAAAAAGGATATCCCACAAGCCGGAGCAACGTTTAAACAAGATCAGTTTATGGCAAACTATTTTGCCTGCAAAATTTTGGCAGAGCAAAGTAGAGGTGCGGTGGTTTACGAACACCCTGATGAGAAGGAACTGATCCAAAAACGGGCGAATCTATACCGCGAGAGAATTGTTGTTCCACTTAAGCTTACCTCCCCGATCAACCCTAATCCGGCGGGTACAAGTCAGGGGACAAAGCTGCAAGCCCCTAAACTGATGAGCGATCGCATGGAATAGTCGTTTGGTTGCGATCGGGTATTATTTATCCTGTTTTAGGCGCAGTGGCGTGGTGATGAATTAAAATTACATCCAGAAACCGTAGGGGCGCATGGCGTGCGCCCATAAAATTGACAAGTGGGGAGGGCGGGTTTTGTTGTTCCGTTATTTCAACAATAGCTGACCTTAGTCCCTAAACCCGCCCCTACAGTCCCTAAACTCGCCCCTACAATTATGGCTAAACTCGCCCCTACAATTGTGGCTAAACTCGCCCCTACAATTGTGGCTAAACTCGCCCCTACAATTTGTAATTCCTGTCTAAATCACTCTATTGTATTCCAATTGTGAAACGTTTTCAGCAAAGCATAAAAATACTCACTATCCGAGGTTATCGCTTTTCTCGCTATCCGAAACAAATCCTGATTCTCCTGGCTACAGTCAGTCTGATTTGTACTCAAGTTGTCGCTCAAGATGTCCCCATTTATAGCCCCAGGGATATCTTTCATCCGGTTATCGCTGAAAATGGTATGGTTTCCTCTCAAGAACGCTATGCCACAGAAGCAGGGTTGGCTGTGTTAAAAGAGGGCGGAAATGCCATTGATGCTGCCGTCACCATAGGATTTACGATGGCGGTTACGTTACCCAGTGCGGGAAATATTGGTGGCGGTGGATTTATGCTGGTTCATTTAGAGGATGAACATAAAACCATTGCCATTGATTATCGAGAAAAAGCCCCAAAAGCCGCCACTCGTGATATGTTTCTGGATGAAACGGGTGACGTTGATTCAGAAAAATCCCGTTATAGTCATGCAGCCGTTGGTGTTCCCGGAACCGTGGCTGGGTTAACTATGACACTGGAAAAATACGGGACAATTTCTTTAGCACGGGCGTTACAACCTGCGATTGAATTAGCCGAAAATGGATTCCCTGTGTCTGAATATGTGCATCGTTCCCTAATTGCCGTGAAAGAACGGATGCAGGCTTATCCGGCGAGTAGGACTATCTTTTATAAACCAGGGGGAGAACCTTATCAGATTGGCGAAACTCTGGTGCAAAGGGATTTGGCTCAGAGTTTGAGACTGATTGCTAGTCAGGGTGCAAAGGCATTTTATCATGGCGCGATCGCAGATGCGATTGTGACAGAGATGGAAGCCAATGATGGCTTGATTTCTAAGGCGGATTTAGCCGAGTATCAACCCGTTATCCGAGAACCGATTCGCGGTACTTATCGCGGCTATGAAATTTATTCCATGCCACCGCCGAGTTCTGGAGGAATTCATCTGGTACAATTGCTGAATATTTTGGAAGCCTTTCCTCTGGGAGAATTGGGACAAAATACTGCCCAAACGATTCATTTACTCACCGAAAGCATGAAACTCGCGTATGCGGATCGGTCTAAATATTTAGGGGATACTGATTTTGTGTCTGTACCCATTTCTGGGTTAATCTCTAAACCCTATGCCAATCAGCTACGCCGCAAAATAAATTTAGATCAAGCAACGCCAAGTCAAGAAATTGCTCCTGGTAATCCCAATCCGTTTATTGAAAGTAACAATACCACTCATTATTCAGTTATGGATAATCAGGGTAATGCTGTGGCGAATACGTATACCCTAAACTTTAGTTATGGCAGTAAAATAACGGTTCCGGGGACAGGGATTCTGCTTAACAATGAAATGGATGATTTTTCCGCCAAGCCAGGAGTTCCCAATGCGTTTGGCTTGATTGGTGGAGAATTTAATGCCATTGAACCGGAAAAACGGATGCTCAGTTCCATGACACCAACGATTGTCTTAAAAGATGGGAAGCCGTTTCTGGTGACGGGAAGTCCGGGAGGGAGTCGGATTATTACGACAGTGTTACAGGTTATTTTGAATGTAATTGATCATGACATGAATATTGCTGAAGCAACGAATGCCGTTCGGGTACATCATCAATGGCTTCCGGATCAGTTGATGATTGAACCCGGATTAAATGGAGATACCATGCATCTGTTAGAGGACAAAGGACATCAGATTACTGTCACCAATACCATGGGAAGTACCCAAAGTATTATGTTAGTTGATCAAACCTTAAACGGTGCATCTGACCCCCGACGTCCTGGTGCTTTAACCTTGGGATATTAACGGCTTTTGTTAGGGTTCATTTTACTTGCTACCTCACGGTAACTTTGGATTAATCACCCGCTATACCGTAGGGTGGGCATTGCCCACCAACCTTAAGGATCGTGCGATTTAGAGTTGATTGGGCTTGCCGACCTCACGTTACAATTCGCTAAAAAGAATAGGGTTTTTATTCATTGTTGGTAATTACCAAAAACTCATTGGGAACGCTTGACTGCAGGTTAGAGAACGTGGGAGTATACTGACGATTTTGATCCAAAATCTTTCTGAGTGTATATCCCCAAGCGTCGGAGAGTCCTAACAACCAAGAGTTTTTTCGCTCCCAGGTATTGCCTTGCATATCGTCATCCAGTTGAGTCATTGTGAATTCCGCAATCCACTTGGGTAAACCGAATCCGAACACAATGGGGGTGATTTGGGCATGGCGGAAGGTTTCATCGAACTGAACTTTATAGGTTAATTTGGTTAAATTAACAATATTGAGTAACCGACGCCCTTTATCGGAAACACTAAATGTCCACTGAAATGGAGAAAATACCGAGACTAATAATGTTCGACTCCTCGCGTCCCATTTACCACCTTCTAATGTCAGACAATCATCGGGAAAAGGATTCCCATCCATAAAAAAGACCCCTTTCAGAATGTCAGGTAAATCAGTTCCCCTGTCTTGTTTCATCCAAGTGCCAATATCGTTAAGTTGCCGAGTTTCAATGGTTAGCATGATTTGTTTTTAGCTTGTCTTTTGATCGAGGTAAAACGGTATTCGCCAAGGCAGTACCTAACAATTAGTTGGCTCGCCGTGCAAAGCCATTCAACACTAAATTTGGCTTAAAGGGAGCAAACTTTTTCATATCCCATTCTACACCAGAAACGGAACGCCATTGATAGTGCTTGAATGCATATAAACAGAACAGTTTTACAATCGCAATCGATAGGGCTCTGCCCGGACAGTTGCGTTCCTGATTCGAGCCATTCCAGGATAAAAGATCGCGATAATCTCGTGTGGTTTTAAATGTATCTGGCTCTTCATATTTGTCAGGATCGCGATTCGCCGTAAACAGGGAAGCGACTAGACGAGTTCCCTTTTGGAATGGACATCGCTGACCGCCAATTTCTACTTCCATCGGTTCGGTAGACATTTGATTGAGAAAGCGAACGGGTGGATAAAGACGTGCTGTTTCAAAAATTACCTTTTCGGTTAATTCGAGTTGGGCTAAAGTTTGGGCGTTTGGGGGAGTTTGACCATCCCAAACGGTATCGATTTCAGCACTAACATTTGCTCTTAAGGCTTCATCTTGACATAAAACACCGAACACAGAGGCAAGGAGATCACTGGTTCCAGCAGTTCCGGCAACATGGATCATATCAAACAGATTGTTGGCAACCTGTTGTTCATTTAACTGATGTGTCGCCCCGAACCCTAGATAATCTTGATACTTGGGAGATTTTTTGTAAGTGTCTACTAACCCTTGACGATGCTGAATGTGCGATCGCGTCTTATTCCTCAACAGTGTATTATGAATAAGATTGGGAACAGTCGCTAATCCTAACCCTCCAATATAACCAACTGAGCCAGCAATTTCTTCCTCAGATAATTTGAGGTTAAGAACTAGTTCGTGTAATAGGGCGACAATCATTTTGGGTAAGTCAGTTTTAACATCGATTATTCCCGGCTTTGTCGCCTTAGCTAGCTCTTCATCGACTAACTTTGCTAATACCTCTGTTATTTCTTCGGGTTCCGGTAAAGCGTGAAAAAATAACGCTCGAATCCCTGCATGTTCATCACCATTGGTTCCTAAACATAAGGGATGACCGAGAAAATAACTGCGAGCATTGATTTTCAAGGGTCCCAAATAATTATCCCGTTGCTGAGGTGTGGTTTCAACCAGCCTTTTGGCGTCAGCGTAGGAGGTATGGATGATTCCCTGATCCAAACCCAGAAATTTATCGGAGATCCGTTCCTTCCGCACATACAAATAATCTCGCCATTGCTTGGTTAGTACCGGAAGGTCTAAAAAATAAGCCCTTAAACGAATGACTTTGCCAATGGGATTGTTCTGACCAATTTTTGCCAAGAGGCGCGAGAACTTGAGTTGACGCTCATGGACTTCGAGTATTTTTTGATTGTCCATCCTAATTCTTCGGGGTTTTGGTTGCTGGAAAGGGTTAATTTAGAACTTTATCATCATACGTATTAAACTTTATGGCGTTCAGCTCAACTTAGGCAAAAAGTCTAAACATTTCTTAATGAAATGACATCGATCCTAACTAACTTGAAAAATGAATAAAAATAGTATACAGTATGAATCTGTTCCCAAATAGAGCCAGTCGAGCCAGTCTAAATGAGTCGTGAACACCAAGAGGTCTGAAAGTCTTGCCCAGCAAGGATTACTATTTCACAACTAATTTGAACTCATAAGTATTGAGTTATTTCTGGTTCACGCATTGACAAATCTATTGCTATTTGCTAATAAAGCCGATTGTTGGTTATTTGCCAATTGCTGATGGGTTAACGAATCGTCCCATTGCTCCGGCTTCAGCCTTTAGGCTATCTCATGAATGATTAAGGATTCCGGCATCATCCGGGAAAAGGCATCAATAAACCTGTAACGTTTTTTTTTGAGGAAAGGACATCAACATGAACATGACAAAGAAGCAAACGATTGTTCAAGAACTATTACAAGTTTTAAAGCTCAGGCTAATTAACACGTCTAGTGTTCAGCAAAAACTCCAGAAAAAAGCGGCAAAACAACGATCGCAGTTAAGCAAAGTTGTCGGTCAGCTTGTGTTCAGTGACACCCAAAACCCCTTACATAATATGGAAGTGGAGTTGTGGGATCGAGACATTGGTACACCGGAAGAGTATCTAGGGAAAGGGATAACGGATCGCAATGGGTATTTTGAGATTTACTATGATCCAGACCAAGCGGGGTTTAAGGACGAGCCAGATTTAGAATTGAGAGTCATCGAAATTCGTACTAGCTTCGATACCAACAATAAATTGGTGCTTGCCAAACGTCTCGCCTACACGATTAAAGGACCCGATAATGTCACGCAAAAAGAGTATGACTTTGGCACTTGCACTGTTCCCTACTGGCTTTACAACCCCACAAATTCCTTCCCCCGTATTCTATTTACCGAGTTAGAGGGAACACCGGATGAAGATGCGATTGGTCGTAAATTGCAAGGGTATGAAGCTGCAAATCATTTAACCCCAATTAAAGCCAAGCACGTTATCAAAAATACGCTCAATCCGGATCAACCGTCTCTCCCAGAGATTCAAGCCGATTATCCCCCCAATTCCACAATTGAGCTAGAACGAAAAAATCCGGGCTACACCCGAAGTGATGAATTTTTTGGACTGCGGATTCTTAATGGAATGAATCCCTGTTTACCGAAAAAAAATAAGCACAACCCGAATGAGTACAAAGTGACATTTAACTGGGATGCTTACGAAAAAGATCAGATTCATGACCTGCACAACGTCGATGCCACGTTTGAGGTAAAAGATGGCAAATTCTTACCCACTTCGATTACTATTCAAAGCCGACAGCCTGATTCCTACGCTCCCTTTTCTCCCCTGAAAGAACCAGTCACCTATACTCCCAATGACGGCGATCAATGGTTGCAGGCAAAGCGAATTTTCCGCACCAACACGTTCTTCGCGGCTGAACTAATTGAACATTATATCAAAGCTCATTTACAGATGGAGCAATATACAGTTGCGGCTTTTCGTAACTTGAGAAAAAATCCCCTCCGTCTGATGTTAATTCCTCACCTCAAGAGCTTGATTAATATTAATCGGCGGGCGGATACGGTATTAGTAGACCCAAATGAGGGCTATGTTGTTACGGCTGGACCCTTGACGCCAGAGAGTGTGGTGCAGATTTGTCATGAGAGCATGTCGCAGTTGGATTGGAAAGGGTGGCAACCGCGTCAGCCGTTATGTGAAACTCATACCTATGCCAAGATTGCTAATCTCTATTGGCAGATTTTGACGGACTATATTGATGTCTTTTTCCAAACCTATCAGGATGAAATTGAACGCGAATGGATTGAAATTCATCGCTTATCGGATGACTTGGTTAACCATAGTGTGGCGTATGAACCCGGAAAAGATAGTGGTAGCGACGATGGGTATGAATGGTACGATACGAATGAACTGACTCAACCGAATAATTCCCGACGCACCATCAATGGTAGTCTGAAAGTGGTCAGTCCGATTACGCTATCGGATAAACCTGATGCCAATGATATGGAATACTTAAAACAGTTCTGTCGGTTTGCGATTTTCCACGTAACCCTGTGGCATTCCTGGGTTAATGATTCCCAAACAGATGCTGGAGGAGAAGTCTTGTATAGTTCTCTCGGACTGCGGAATGGTAGTTTTGGGAATGAGGATGATCCGACAATTGCGCCCGATTCAGGAGAAGCGACGCAACTGCTTTATCTGGTGAATGTGTTAACGGCGATTAAGTATGGATATATCATCAAGAATGAAGATGGGGATATTCCCGCCGAATTCCGCAAAATTCTGTTAAATCACAAGCAAGATTTTGCCCAACTGGATTTTGATGTGAATAACATTAGAGCGCTAATTAATGTTTGATGGATATTGTATCCGTAGGGGCGCAAGGCATTGCGCCCTTTATTTAATGGCATCCTTCAAAATTATGCCCAGCATTAATATCGGTGGGTTACGGTGGATAGTTCATTGAATGGTTGTCGCCTCAATTCAAGTCCCACCTAACCCACCCTACTCTTTGAGGTATGGCGTATTTTCAGCCGGGGGAGGGTGTCAACTAATGTTACGCAGGCAAACAACTGAGTCCCAGGTCATGTACGGTTATAGATGAACCCCTACTCAGTTGGTGTTCGGCAATGCCTTCCCCGATTTCTCCTCTCTCCCAGCCCGAACCGGAAAACAACTGTGCTGATTGTCTGTACATGACATTGGCAGGGATTCCGGTGCAACCCGTGGAACATCCTGATTATCTGGAATTTCTGCAACCGTTCCCAACGCCACAAATTGACCTGTACTTAACCCTTAAGTTTAGCCAGCAGTGGGAATCTTTACCTCAAGGACGGGTTCAGTTTGGACTCAAAGGGGGAGCATTAAGGCTGAGGATAGAGGGGGGTGAGATTCCCTATGAGTCCCGGATTATGGGTTCTATGGAATTGGGTGTACCAACAGTGGAGACGGATTCTCCAGCCAATCGTCCTATCCGCGATCGCACCTCACCCGAATTCGATCTGCCCACCCTTGATCTACAGGGAAATGGAGCAACCGGACAACCGTCACTAAACGGGGAACCTAACCATTATTCTATTTGTCACATTACTACAAAAGTAACCGAAGAAAACCCCGCCTGGATTTTTGAAGAAGAACGGGGACAGCCTGTCTTAAATGGCTGGCTCAATCAGGTCAAACTCGGCACATTGAGTGTCTCTGCCCTTCCTTGTCGCGTGGACGCCACATTTGAAGTATCGCGGCGAGATATTTGTTTGACCCATGTTGACCGATTGTGGAGTCCGGATATTAGTCGCAATAAACGGGCGGTGCTGGACAGGCTGATTATTCAGCAGTTGCTGGAACGTAAGTTTAAGCCCTATCTCAGTCGAGTTGAGTTGCACTATGATGGATGAACGTTTTTTTACCCAACTCCAAGTCCTAATTCAGAAGGTTGTCGCGGCAGAAACGGACAATTTAGCTCAACTGGCGGCAATGGTGGGTCTGAATTTGGCACGAGATTTCGCCGAGTCTAATCTCAGAGATACGAATCTCAAAGGTGCTAATTTGGTGAAAGCCAATCTTAGAGGTGCTGATTTGCATGGCGCTAACCTGATGAAGGCGAGGCTGTGCGGGGCTGATTTGCGCGGGGCTGATTTGATTCAGGCTAATCTGTGTGGGGCGGATTTGAGACAGGCGAATCTGCGCGGTGCGGTGCTGTCGAATGCGGATCTGACTCAGGCAAACTTGGAGGGGGCGAACCTCACCGATGCCAATTTAGAGGGGACAACTTTAAACTACGCCAATCTGAAAATGGTTGATTTGAGAGGCGCTCATCTCTACCAGGCTTATCTCTATGCCGCTAACGTAAGTGAAGCGAAACTTAGAGGGGCAAATCTGGGAAAAACTGACCTGAGAGAGGCAAACCTGAAGCAGGCTTCAATTATTCGTGCCTATTTGGGACAGGCTAATCTGCAAGGTGCGGATCTCGACGGCGCGAATCTGAGTGAATCGGATATGAGTCAAGCGAAACTAAACCGTGCAAAATTGCGGAATACTCAGCTACGGAATGCTGATTTCAGCCTTAGTGATTTGAGTCAGGCGACGCTGATTCGTGCCAATGCGAGCCATGCTCACCTGATTCGCGCCAACCTACGAGGGGCTGATTTGATTCGGACGAACCTCACCGGGGCTGATTTACAGGGGGCGGATTTGAGTTTGGCGGATTTGAGTCTGGCTAACCTGTATTTAGCCAACTTAGGCAATACTAACTTAATTCGCGCCAATCTCAGCATTGCTGAACTCGGCGGCGCGAATCTGAGTCGAGCCAACTTGAATCAGGCGGATTTGAGAGGGGCAAATGTGGAAAATGCTGAGTTTGCTAGCAATCCGGGATTGTCTGAGGAGATGAAGCGGGTATTGAAACGGCGCGGTGCTATCTTGGCAGAGGTGAAGCGCGATCGCGTGGGAGTGTTGGCGTCTCGGTAATTGGATGCGATGCGATCGCTCCCAAACTTAACGACTGTGGACAGGAAGCTGCCGACAGCCCTGGTTGAAGCAGTAAGTAAACATCAATGTCCGATTATGTCGGAAATTGTATTAGTTTTATGTAGCAGAAGAGGGTTGACAACTCAGAGCCGCTTTTGGATAAGCAATCCGCTGGTGATTGCACTGTTGCCAAACTTTGACAAAGATTTCCGCCGTAATCAATAATTCTTCTTTGGTTAACCCCGAATCAACTAACTGGTTATCTTCCCATCGGGCTTTAAGGATTTTCTTAACCGTGATTAAGGCGGTGTCCGGGGTAACATCTTTAAGCGATCGCAGCGCCGCTTCACAGGCATCGGCTAACATGACAATCCCAGTTTCTCGCGACTGAGGAATCGGTCCATCATAGCGAAAGTCTGCTTCTTTCACCGACTCTCCCCCCTCTTCCTGAGCACGTTGTTTGGCTTGAAAGTAAAAATAGGAAATCAGCAGTTTACCTTGGTGTTCGGGAATAAAATCCCGAATCGCTTTCGGTAACTGATGTTTGCGAGCCATGACCAACCCTTCAGAGACATGCTTTTTAATAATCTCGGCACTCTTACGGGGGTTGTTAATTTGATCATGTTTATTGGGACTGCCCATTTGATTTTCAATAAATCCCAACGGATCATGCATTTTACCAATATCGTGATACAAAGTACCTGCCCTCACCAGTTCCACATTACAGTGAAGTTCACGGGCGGCGGCTTCGGCTAACGAGGCAACAAACAAGGTATGTTGGAATGTTCCTGGCGCTTCCGTGGCTAACCGTTTGAGCAATGAACGGTTCGGATTGGACAACTCCGCTAAACGAATTGGCGTCACCAAGTCAAACAAGCGTTCTAGATAAGGAGATAGTCCCAGTGCCACAATACTCCAGGCTAACCCCGATAGCCCGTAGAGCGCCGCACCCGGTAGCACCGCGTACCAAATTGTGCCAGCACTGGCACTCATAATCAGATTCAGGACGAGATGAACGCTGCCCTGGGTCAATCCCACGATACCGCCTAATAACGCCAATTCCTCCCGCGATCGCATCCGTCCGGCAACTAACGCCCCCACCAAACCACCGGTACCACCCGCGATTAAAAATTCCCAGCTCACCTCCATGCTAAATGTGACCAAGCCGGTCAACAGTGTCACCACAGTCGCACCCAAACTTGACCCATAGAAACTCCCCACTAACAACCCAATCGCGGGCAGGCTATTATATTGCCCCCCCAATAGTGCCAAGACGGGTGTACTTAAACTCAACAGCAGCACCAAAATATGATCGCGTCGCCGCAGGGGGGGATGGACTCGACGTTCGACTAACCAAAAAATACCAACTCCCCCGGTAACCAAACCGCCAAATCCAATCAGCCCGATCCAGTTAATTTCGCGACGACTCAAGCCGTAGTAATCCAGCAGGACAAAATCCGCCTGGGTAATTTCCTCGCCCGCTTCGACAATGACTTCTCCTTCTTGAGCCGTCACCATCACAGGATCTACCGATCGAGCAGCTTGTTCTGCCCGACGCTTGGTTTGTTCTGTATCTTCAATTAAATTGGGCTTTAAGTTAGAGGTCAGGAGTTCCACAGCTAAGGGTTGTGCCTCAGCCGGAATCAGCGTACTCACCTGCACCGCTACCGCATTGTCTAATAACTCCGAGGGCAATCCTGGCGGAATTCCTTGGGTGAGAATGTGGCGAGTGGCATCCTGAATTCCCTGTCGAGTTTTCTGCCAAGCGGAATCAGACAGATCGAGTACAGATGCATCGTAGGCAGGAGTTGATTCCGGGGTTACACTTGATGACAGTTGAGCCACTGCCTTTTGGTAACCCTGACGAGCTTTACTGGCTGTCTGCATCAACTCAGAGAAGGCTGGGGTAGATGCTACTTGACGGTAACTTTGCAATTCGCTTACTGCTTGGATGAACTCCCGAGTCAACGGTTTTTTCTCTCGGTTCGGGATAACCACTCCCGGCTCAAAGGGGTTGACCGGAGCATTATCTTCGACGAAAGCAACAATAGCTTGCCATTCCCAGGCTTCACTCTGGCGCAGATACTGCTGGGTGGCGGCGGATAGCACCGAGGTTGGCACAAACGGAAACGAACCACTAATTTCTCGCCATTGGTCTATTTTGTCCAATGATTGTTGTAGGTTTTGATCAATCTCTTGGGTCAGAGATTTGTCAATCATTAAAACCGGGAACGAACCCGTCCGAGCCTCTTTGCGTTTTTCTTCTGTCGTTTTAGTATCCTCAACACTGGCGTCAAAGCGAGCGCGGATGGTATAGGGGGCATCCCTACCAACATCGAGGGTTGGTTGATTGTAAAAGCGGTTTCCCATCACGCTGGTGAGAGAAACGACGGCTAGGATAAACATGACGGGTGAACGTCCTTGCCGCTTTGCTGATGGTGGTGGATTGCCTTTTGTCCCCAGGAAAGAAAGGGTTTGTTTTAACGGATGACCTGACTTTTTTTGCTCAGGGGAAAGATGACCATCAGACCCGACGAATGGAAGGATGGTACGAAATTGCTCAGATTTTTTTTGCCGCAGGTGGTTTAGCTGTTGCGTCAACGAGTGGAGCCTTTTCATAGCAGAAGAGTTGCCTGTTTAGGTGAGCGGTAGCGGTGAAACCGCGAGGCAGACAGGTGGGGATTTGCCGTTAGTTCATTGGGTTTCAGTTAGTCGGCTGTAATGTTTGAGTTTAGCTCTTTTTAGCTGACAAAACATGGCTTACCCACCTATCTATAACTTATAAACGACGTTGAATGACATCCGGTGCAGCAACGGCTGCTTGTTTGTACCGACCATTGATTTGTTTTTGATCGTAAACCCCTAGCCAAACCGCTAGTAATTGGTCTGTTAATTTTTGCCTCTCTTTGAAGACCGGAATTTTTAGGGCAGCAACTCGCCAGCTAACTGGAATACCGTTGATACCGTTATAAACACCCGCTAATGCCCCTGTCAAAGCTGCCGTTACTGGGTTGTGGTAACCACTACGAACGGCACGGATGACACAGAGACGAAAATCTTCGGGTGTATAGAGGAAACAATAAAAGCTTAAAGCGATCGCCATATCTGAGGCATCCCCCCTATTACCTAAATTTGCGGGTAGACGGCGCACCTTCCTCGTGGTGGTTTCTAAATCTGCACCTGCTTCTATGAGGGTTTGAACCTGTTGTAATCGGTAGGCTAAGAGGGTTTGCTCTGTCCCTAAGCATCTCAGGATGTGGGGAATCAGGGTTGTTCGGTTAAGGGTTTCGGTGAGAGTCAGAGCCATGGCGGTAGCAATTGCCAACACCCCAGCCGAGGCGTCGGTTTCGAGTTGCCAAATTGCTGCTGCCTGAACCAGGTGTTGCCGTAACAACTCTTGATTTTCGTGAAAAAAAAGCGCCATTGGCAGCGTTGCCACTGCTGCTTCGCTGCTTTGGGCTTTCCCTTTCAATTCTAGGAGTGAGGGTTGGGTTTGGCTACAGCGAATGATCCAATCGTCTATATTCAGCCTGCCTGTGTCAATTAAACTCTCGATTCCACAAGTGGCGATTTGACTCCAAGGGGAGAGTTTGGGCATACAGAGGTGGGACTGACTCGGTTGGGGTTGGCGTTTGGTGAACTGAAGCGATTTTCTACCAACTGAATCACCGAGTCCTGGATCAAGGTGATGGCTGACCAGCTCACCAATCAAGCTACCCAGTAATGCTCCTTGAAATCGGCACAGAAGAGAATGCTGCATTAATTTGCTCTTGCCCCTGTTTTCAGGGTATGGACGAGAGCTAAGAGTCCCAAGCGATAACTTTCAGCACCAAAGCCGCTGATCTGACCGACAGCTACGGGGGCGATGAAGGAGTGATGTCGAAAGGGTTCGCGCTGATAGATATTACTCAGATGTACTTCCACTACAGGCAGGGCTACGGCGGCTAAGGCATCGCGTAGGGCTACACTGGTATGAGTATAAGCACCAGCATTGATTAATATCCCCTGATGCTGCGTTCTCGCTGCTTGTATGGCATCAACTAAAACACCTTCATGGTTGGACTGTAACGTCACAACTTGGCAGGATAATGACCTTGCCTCCTGTTGCAGGAGTTTGTCAATTTCTGCCAAGGTTACCGATCCATAAATACCAGGCTCTCGGAGTCCTAGAAGATTCAAGTTTGGACCATGCAGGACGAGAATACTCAAAGAACTCCGAGCTTCATTCGGCACGTTAATTAATTACCGGGAACGACGGCGTGGATTATTAACCGGAATGGGGATGAGTTCGGGTTCCGGCTGAGATTCAGGACCCAAGAGGGTTCCAACCAGCTTGCGTGCCCATTCTTTCAGTTTTTCCAACACCTTTTCTATATAATCCATTAAACTGAATGCTCCTGTGAGACAACTTAATAGGTTTTTGACCGTCTTAACAACATGACGGGTGCTAGAAGCCTTTCTCAGCACGACTTTGGGAACTCTTGGGCGTTTTACGCTTGGGCGCTTTGTGGGCGCTTTAGTGGAAACCCTGCCCAAGTTAAGACTATGACGCTGATATTAAACTGAGCGGTTTTCCTATTGCTATACACCGTCTGGATCGTTTTAACCCATCTGTTGCATTTCTTAACGTTCAGCATAACACAGAACCCTAAAGCCTAGCTATCTCCTAAATGGAATATGGAGTCGATCCGGCGATCGCAACGGTTTTGGCTTCTCTACCTTTAGTTATAACTCAAGTTAGAGGTGAGCCTAATGGTATTGCTCCAATAATCGGCGTCGCAGTTGGTCGAGGGCATAACAGGCACTCCAATGACGAACCGAAGCCCGATCGCGATCGCGACCAAAGTTATATTTAAAACACTCAACTCTATCATCTGGCGTCGCCAAACCGATATATACCAACCCCACCGGCTTAGATTCATTCCCACCGCCGGGTCCAGCAATGCCAGTAATACTCACACCCCAATCCGTCGTCAGCCGCGATCGCACACCCAATGCCATTTGCTGGGCAACAGGTTTACTCACCGCCCCCCATTTATCCAGATCTGATGACTTAATGCCAAGTAAGGAGACTTTTACGTCATTGCTATAAGAAATTATCCCACCCAAAAAATAGTCAGAACTTCCGGGAACGGCTGTCAACATGCTGCCTAAACCGCCTCCCGTACAGGATTCAGCTACACTCACCGTTTGATTGGCATCGGTTAAAAGCTGACCCACAACCGAGGCTAGGGTATCTGTATCCACACCAAAATAGTCAGCCCCAGCAATTTGCCGCAGTTGCTTGACAACAGGTTCAATTACCTGTACAGCTTCCCCTTGAGACGGCGCACGGGCGCTAACCCGTAACCGGACTTCTCCCTGAGAGGCGTAGGGGGCGACGGTGGGGTTGGTTAAGTCAAAAAACGACGCCACTTTTTCAGCTAACGCGGATTCCCCAATCCCCCAGAATCGTAAGGTTTGACTATAGATAATTTGTTGTCCCCAACCTTGACCTTTGAGATAGGGAACCGCCGTTTCTCGCCACATCCGCTGCATTTCACTGGGAACACCGGGAAAGGTAAGAATAGTTAAACCGGGACGTGGATGCCAGATTATCCCCGGTGCGGTTCCCTTGGGGTTCGGTAAAACCTTAGCGCCTTCGGGAATCAGGGCTTGCTTGTGATTATTGGCAGTCATTTGCCGCCCCCGTTGAGCAAATTTGCGAGCAATATCCTCAATGATGTCAACTTGCTCAATCAGGGGAACACCGAAAAAATCTGCAATGGTTTCCGTTGTCAAGTCATCTGGTGTCGGTCCAAGTCCTCCCGTAAAAATCAGAATCGCCGAGCGATCGCACGCCATTGCCAAGACTTGCTTTAACCGCGAGGGATTATCTCCCACAACCGTTTGATAGTAGTGGGGAATACCCAGATCTGCCAGTTCGAGGGCTAAAAACTGGGCATTCGTATTCAGAATATCCCCTAGCAGTAACTCAGTGCCAACACAAATGATTTCTGCGCTCATTGGTTTGTTTTTTGTCCTTGGTCATTTGTCCTTAGTTAACACAGGGAATAGGGAATAGGGAATGGGGAATAGGGAATAGGGAAACAACAAGAGACAAATGACGTAGCTTGCTTCTCGCGATAGCGAGTATGACGAATGACCAATTTATACCAATGTAGGTACAGGAATAGTGAGATGGGGATATAAGGGGAAGCGATCGCACAATTGAGCCACACGACGCCGACAATCGGCGGCGATGGTTTCATCCTCTGGATTGAGTAAGCGATCGGCAATAATATCACCAATCTCGATAAATTCAGCCACTCCCATCCCGCGTGTTGTCATCGCCGGGGAACCGAGACGTAAGCCACTGGTGACAAAGGGAGACTCTGGATCAAAGGGAACCGTATTTTTATTCGCGGTAATATTCACACCACTCACCAGTTGATCTGCTCGTTTCCCGGTCATGGAAATACAGCGTAAATCCACCAGCATTAAATGATTATCCGTCCCGCCAGAGACAATTTTCAAACCCCGTTTTTGCAGTTGACTGGCGAGGGCTTGGGCATTTTCAATCACATTCGCCGAATAGTCTTTGAATGAGGGTTGTAACGCTTCACCAAACGCCACCGCTTTCGCCGCGATCGCATGTTCTAATGGACCCCCCTGAGTTCCTGGGAACACCGCTTTATCCAGCTTTTTCCCTAGTTCCGGATCACGGGTGAGAATTAAGCCACCTCGGGTTCCCCGCAGGGTTTTATGCGTGGTTGTCGTAACAACATCACAATGGGGAATTGGGTTGGGATGATGACCCGTCGCCACTAACCCGGCGATATGGGCAATATCCGCCAGCAGGTAAGCGCCCACTTCATCCGCAATGCTGCGGAATTTTTCAAAGTCAATAATACGCGGATAAGCCGAATAGCCACAAATCAGCATCTGGGGGCGTTCTTTGAGGGCAAGTTCGCGCACCTGATCATAATCCAGTTGCTCGGTTTCCGGATTAACACCATAGTGACAAACCTTAAACCACTTCCCCGACACATTCACAGGCGAACCATGGGTGAGGTGTCCCCCATGGGATAAATCCATCCCCATAATCCTGTCTCCCGGCTTGAGCAGCGCCAGGAATACGGCAAAATTGGCTTGAGCGCCGGAATGGGGTTGGACATTCGCATGAGCTGCACCAAAGAGCCGTTTAGCCCGGTCAATGGCAAGCTGTTCTACCTTATCGATGAATTCACAACCGCCATAGTAGCGCTTTCCGGGTAAGCCTTCGGCGTACTTATTGGTTAAGACTGAGCCTTGAGCCGCCAGTACAGCCGGGGAGGTAAAGTTTTCACTAGCAATCAGTTCCAGATGGTCACGCTGGCGTTGAAGTTCTTGGCTTATTCCCTCAGCGATTTCTGGGTCTGTTTGGGCGAGAAAATCTAAGTTTGTTTGAGTCACGTCCGTCAATCCCTTACGATGCTTTGCCGTCCAGTTGGGTTCATAAACGTTTTACCACATTGCCCGTTGCCGTTGCTTTGCTCAAACCCTGACCCATCTCCCCTGCGTTTCTCAGAGGTAAGTATCCAATGGATGAAAGTTAAGCTCTGTGTTGATAAAGAGCCTCTAGCTAAAGACGTAAATTATGATGGGATCAGCGCTCTAGTGGAATTGACCGGAGGCGTTCTATGTTAGTTATCCTTACCGAAGAGCAAATTCTCTCCCCGACTCAAGTTTGTCAAAGCTGTTTGCTGGCTGACAGCAAGGGTCAACCCCGTTGGCGTCGGGGTAAGCTGGGATGTGGTCATGCCATTCGTAAACTCACACCCCATCAACCGGAGCAATATGAGTGCGAAATGGGTTTCCGCATCGCTAACCTTGAGTAGTTTAAGTAGTTTAGCATTTGGGACAATAAACTGAACCCCTTTCTTTGTCTAAAATCGTCCTCAACTCCTGACCTAAGACCCATGACAGATGGCAACGCTCATCTCCAGGGGTCGCCTGCGCTATCCTGAACATAGTTAGATAACGATTTGAACCCCCCAAACAAGGAGAAGCAACAATGACTTGGCGCGGCTCGACAACGGTTAAAGAGCGGATTTTTGCAGCGCTACCCTATCTACTGCCCTTAATTTATGGGTTTCAGTTTGGTCTTCCCTTACTGCTCAAATTTCCCGTATTGGGTTTTATTTATTTACCCTTAAAACCTTTAATGTCTATTTACTACAGTAGTCCATTTATCGGACTCATTGTTTTTTTCGTCTTGTTCTTAGCGGTGGTCAGAAATGAAAGAATTGCTCATTTTATTCGTTTTAATACAATGCAGGCAATTCTTTTAGATATTCTTTTAGTTCTCTGTAGTTTTGCCATAGATATTCTCGGCAGAGGACTGGGGAATAGTTTTTTCATGGAAACCCTAAACAATGTGATCTTTTTAGGAACCCTAGCGGCTTGTTTCTACTCAATCGTGCAATCATTGCTGGGTCGCTACGCTGAAATTCCTACACTCTCGGAAGCGGTTTACGCCCAAGTTCGATGATTGGTCATTGGTCATTGGTCATTGGTCATTCGTCATTCGTTTATGTAAGGGTTTGAGGATTCTTGAAAAACCGTTTAACCCAGGTTAAAGAATAACGGGTGCAGAACGGGGGACGACAGTGTTTTCTAAATGACCAATTCCCTCAATTTCCACACGGACGCGATCGCCGATTTGCATTGGACCAATCCCTCGTGGCGTACCCGTCAGGATTACGTCTCCCGGAAGCAGGGTCATAATCTCAGAAATATAGGAGACCAAGAAGTCCGGGGCAAATACCATTTGATCAATGGACGCCGATTGTACAGGTTCCGGCGCATCGTTTAAAAACGTCTGCAACTTCGCCCCAGCACTCAACTCCCGCACAATCCAAGGTCCTAGGGGACAAAAGGTATTAAAACCCTTTGCTCTCGTCCATTGACCGTCTTGTTTTTGTAAGTCGCGAGCGGTGACATCGTTGGCGATCGTGTACCCCCAAATTTTTGCTTGGGCTTGTTCGGGCGTACAGTCTACACAGAGTTCACCAATAACCAGCGCCAACTCTCCCTCATAGTCCACCCGTTTTGACTGAGGTGGAAACTGGATGTCTCGATCCGCCGCCGTTATGGTTGTCGGTGGTTTGAGAAATAACAAGGGTTCCTGGGGAACAGGTGTTCCCATTTCAACGGCGTGATCCATATAGTTTTTGCCAACGGCGACAATCTTGGATGGCGCACAGGGAGCCAACAATGTATAACTATCCGGTGCTAACTCCAGATCAGTCGGTTGACCCTGTAGCCACGGCGGTGCATCTAAAACTTGGATACTGCGGTTGAGTTGCAGCAAGCCATAGTAGGTTTGCCCTTGAGCCGTTTTAATTCGGACGTAGCGCTGCGCCATGATATTAGAGATTCCTTGGTAATTGAATGAGAGCATTCTACTGATATGAGATTTTGATTGACCGGAAATAATGGGTCACAAGCCGCGTCCTTGTCTTGTAGGACGGCTTTTAAAATTTTTCGGATAGTCTATACTGCTGTAGTATAAGAAACAAGCAGTTAACGAAAACCAAGTGCTGCCTAAGTCACGGGAGGGCATTCCGAGACTATAATAAGACCCCAAGAGGGGCTGTTTTCAACGAAGCGTCAAAAATAGTAGAATTGCAAGAGTATAATCTGGGCGGATTGTCTGCACTCAAGCCTAGAGGTAGGAAAGAACCCAGATTTGCCATAGAGTAAAGCAGTCAAATCTGCTCCTATCCTTGCTTCTTTGAGCGGGATAGCTTCTTGGTGAAAACGCTGTGGCTATCCCGAATCAGCAAAAGAAGCCCAATTGTCCATAAGGAGAAGACCATTTGTGAGCGATAGTTACGAAATGATGTACATCCTGCGTCCTGATATGTCAGAGGAGCAGGTTAACCAAGCTGTGACCAAGTATAAAGATCTCCTGCAAGAGCAAGGCGGTGAGGAGATTGAAATCCAACATCGTGGTAAGCGTCGTTTGGCTTATCCCATCGAAAGACATCGCGAAGGCGTCTATATCCAAATGAACTATAAAGCGCCCCCGACTCATGTGGCTCAGCTTCAGCGAGCGATGCGCTATGGAGATGAGGTTATTCGTTATCTGACACTGAAACAAGAACTTCCCCCCGAACCCCAACCCGAACCGGTTGAGGTAGAAGCTTAGGGAGCGGCGTAAAAATAAAGTACCAGTGAGGAAAGCTGAAATTCATGAACTCAGCCAAGTCTCCTTGGTACATGATTAAGTCGCAAGTCCCTTAGCTGTCTTAAGATAGCGACTCAAGGACCCCCTCCAGAGGTATCCTGTGGAGGGGGTCTGAATATGATTCAAGTTGTCAGTTGTTGTTTTATAGCAACCGCCAAGACGGTTAGGACACATCATTTATGTAGAGACGCGCCATGGCGCGTCTCTAGCACTATCGAGGCTACCCATCTGATTAGAATTGGGATGACATCAAAAGGACAAGCCGCCCATGCCAAAGACCAAAATTCTCCAAGAAGGACAATCCTATACTTTCCGATCTTATTTCCAGATGCCCTACGAGGCAGAGGATATTCTTGCCGAGTTGATTAACTCTCTTGTTGAGAAACGGCTCGATTAGAATCTGCTGTTAATAATCAGGCAACCCTTCAACCAATAAGTCCTGAATTAGGCAACAATAGTAGGAAGAGTCATAGTAAGATTACTCTCAACTACTGATTATGCAACGAGTAGGTAGATAGAACTAAGCATCCTCTAAAATTGCGATTTTCTTATTGTTCATCATTCAGGTTTTATCGCGATTCTGCCCAATTCACGATCGCTCGGTACTCGTTGTTACGATCAAGTCTTCCCCCTAAATCTCATCCTATTGTTGCCTGACGCTCCTGGACTCTCTCAGCATGACTGTAACGGATACTGTTGCCCATAAAATTTCGAGCTGGAATCGGCAAATCTATAAACGCTTGAAACTTGCTCTCAGTCTCGGACTACGGCGTCAAATTTTTGTGGCGATTTGTGATGATCTGAGTCTGCGGAATCGTCTGGCGGGTAAACTTCATGGGGAGTTGGGGACAACCTCTGCGATCGCGCCACCCAAGGGTTCAGGCTCTACTAATTTAGTCAGCCTGAACATTAATGTCAATGATCCCCATCCCTTTGCCCAAATAGCTGCCTGGTTAGCTCAAAATCGCCATTCTCCCATCGCCACATCCCCTCCCTGTTTCCAACTCCTGGGTGTTGAACGCTTAACCCGTCAATCCCCAACGGTACAGCAACTGTTTCTCCGACGTTTACAGTCGATTGAGCGCTATTTGCCGCAGTTAGACGCCAATGTGTTACTCTGGCTACCCCGCCCTTGGTTCCATTCCATTGTTCAGTCTGTACCGGAATTTTGGCGGTGGCGTACTGGGATATTCGAGTTTGAAGGGGAACCCACACCACTTCCCCCTGTTGGCGCGACTCAACCGGAAGCCTCTCCCACGGCGGTGATGACTCAGGAGACAGAGGAAGAGGAGATAGACAAGACAGAGGAAACAGAGGCTTCGTTCCAAGAAACCTTGCAGACGGTGCTAACCCAGGAAGTGGACGAAACTCTGGATTTGCAGTTGTTCCAGAATAGTATAGGCAGCAATGGAGACTCTAATGGTGAGGTTGAACCCCTGATTGTCCCGACTAACGGGAAGTCTAATGCTAATCCGAATGGTAAAAGGATGCTGGGGGCTGTGGACTTTGATATGGAAGAAACACCATTACCGCCGCAAAATCCGCCGACATCCCAACATCCTGCTGATACATCAACGGAATCCCCAGATCTCCCCCAAACCGCGTCGCCCGCTGAGGCGTATTTACAACTGGGGAATCATTACCGTCATGCGATTGAACAAGGAGACACCTCAGAAGAAAATTTAGCGATCGCGATTCAGGCGTATGAGCAGGCGTTGCAATGGTTAGATGATACATCACCTTACGTGGCGGATGTTCTTAATGATTTGGGGAATCTCTATTGGATGCTTTCCCGATGTCCCCAGGATACAGGGATGCGTCTATCTTATCTGGAACAGGGGATTCAAGCCTATCAACTGGCATTAACGAAATTAACGGCTCAAGACGCGCCCCACACCTATGCCATGATCCAAAATAATTTAGGGGCAGCTTATGGGGATTTGGCTCGCTATCAAGATGTCGCGGATAACTTAGAACTCTCGATTCGAGCCTATGAAGAAGCATTACACTATCGTAATCCAGAAAATGACCCGCTCAAATATGCTTCTACCCAAAATAACTTAGGCACGGCGTATTGGCATTTAGCACAACATCACTCTCCTGTCAATAACTTACAGGCAGCAATTGGGGCGTATGCGGAAGCCCTGTGTTATTACAATAGTCGCTCGAATGCGACAAATTGGGCGATGATTCAAAATAATTTAGGCACAGCGTACTGGAATCTGGCACAGTACGAACAACCCGAAACCTGGCTGGAGTTAGCGGTGATAGCCTATAAAGATGCGTTGACCTATCGTACCCCAGAGGTGTCTCCGGCTGCTTGTGCCGCGACTCAGAATAATTTAGGAACGGCGTATTGGCATCTGGCGGATCGCTGTGTTGAAGACTCTCAGAGACGGGCAGACTATTTACGCCATTGTATCGCGGCTTACGAGGTTGCGATCGCGTTAGCCGAGGAATTGGCGCAGAATCATCCGCCGACATCGGTTAATTTTGATGTTATCGCCACTCGGAATAATTTGGGACTTGCCCATTACCAGTTTGCCACTGAACCGTCTTTGGGTGCGGGAAAAGAGGATCAATCTCACCATCTACAAACCGCCCTCCATCAGCATGTTCAAGCTTGTACGGGAGTAGCGGTGCGATCGGATGTTTACCAAACCTCTTTGGACTATATCATTAAAACGATTCGCACGTTCTACCAGGAACAAGGGATTAGTGGGCAAAATCTGGCACTTTCTAAGGTACCGGGTCAGCTTTTACCGGAAATTTTACCACGGCTGTAGAGGCTCACAAGGGTAGGTTTTTTAAGATTGGGGTTCAGGTGAGACAAGGAAGGAAAGTAGACCAGTAGACACCGACTCTCATGCTGACTTTAGCCCGGATCATAGTCAAATTTGTAAAGTTCTGCAAAGATGAATAGAATATGAAAAAAGATCGACGTAAACTGGGAACTCCCTGTGAAACTATCTTCCTTGCCCATCGTCGGTTTTGTTCTGACAGCACCCTTTTCATTGATGAATCCAGCCCCCAAAGATGTCTCTGATCCGTCTGAGTTACCAATTTCCCCCACTCCGAACAGTTTGCGTCCCATCGTCAAGCGCCAACGGGGGATATGGGGTATCTTTAGTTCCACCTTCCTAACCATTTTTCTAGCTGAGATTGGCGATAAAACCCAACTGGCAACCCTGCTGATCAGTGCAGAATCTCAATCCCCGTGGATAGTCTTTACAGGTGCCGCGATCGCACTAATTACCACCAGTTTAATCGGTGTCTTACTGGGAACCTGGTTAGCCAAGCGTTTACCGCCCAAAACCCTGGAAACCGCCGCCGGGACATTATTACTCTTCATTTCCGTTATGCTGCTGTGGGATGTGGTGCAACTCGGATGAAACAAATTGGAGTGTGTAGGGGCGGGTTTTACGAAACCAGCCCTGACTGAATCAGAGAGTTTTGAAGATTATGGATTGGCAATTACTAGGATTAAGCTTCATTACCGTATTTTTAGCCGAAATTGGTGACAAAAGCCAACTGGCGGCGATCGCGCTTGGGGGTAGCCTCAAGTCGCCTCGTGCGGTATTCTTGGGGGCTGTAGCCGCATTGCTATTAGCCACGTTGATTGGCGTATTAGCAGGGGGAGGCGTAGCGCAACTGTTCCCGGTGCGAATTCTCAAAGCGATCGCGGCGGTGGGTTTCGCCTTAATGGCAGTTCGCTTGTTGTGGCCCTCCGAAGATGAAGCATGAGAACGTTTTTATGTAGGGGCGGGTTTTACTATTATTGTTTCTTCCCTCACCCAGATGCAACTAAACCCGCCCCGACCAAATTTTCAGAGAGATTCTAAACAAAAAACACACGAAAATGGTTTCTCTTGCCCGAAAAAACTTACTTGAAGACATTCCCCGCTTTTTAGTCGCCCAAGCTGGAATTATGTTTGCGGTGAGTTTAGTCACGTTGCAAACGGGTATTTTTAATGGATTTACCCAATCCACGGCTCAGTTAATTTACAATTCTAATGCAGATATTTGGGTCGCATCAGATAAGTTGGTGCAACTTGAACTGACACTACCCATTCCCTTATCCCATGTTATCTCCGCCCGTCAGGTGGAAGGGGTAGCCAAAGCCGAAGCCCTTATTTTTAGTGGCGCGTTATGGAATCCGCCTCAAGGGGAAATTACCCGCGTCAGAGTAGTCGGATTTGACCCCAATGGGCAACTCTTTCAACCCATCAATCTAGTGCAAGGCGATGTCAGGGACTTAACTGAACCCTATAAAATTATTGTGGATGCAACCAACCAAGATTCTCTAAATATTCAACAGATTGGGGATATTGCCCGCGTCAATTCCTTGCCCGCCCAAGTGATAGGTTTCACCCAAGGGAATGCATCGATTGTGTCCAATTCCTTCATGTTTACCTCCCTAACCAGTGCTAATGCGTTCTTAACATCGGGTCAAAAGTCGGAACTGTCCTGTAAATTACCGTCAGGTGCTGAGGATTTAATTTGTACCAATACTTATTCGAGAACGACGGAAGCAGAACTACAGAATCAATCGCCACCGCCACCGAATTCATTAGTCGCTTCTGATTTGATTCAATATGTTTTAATTGCGGCGGAACCGGGTCAGGATTTGTCACAACTGAAAGCACGATTAGAGAAAGCGTTACCGAATGTCAGTACCTATACTCGCGAGGAGTTTATTAAAAAGAATCAAAACTTTTGGCAACAGCGAACCGGAATTGGCTTTATTCTAGGTTTGGGGGCAGTGGTTGGTGTGGTGGTTGGTGTGATTATTGTCGGTCAAATTCTTTATTCCTCCGTAGCTGACCATATTAAAGAATTTGGTACGCTAAAGGCAATTGGCGCGTCAGATTGGCGCATTTACGGCGTAATTATTGAACAGGCGATGTGGATGTCGGTTCTGGGTTATCTCCCAGCGATGTTCCTCTGCTACGGTGTAGCCCTGTGGACATCAGCGACTCAGGGGATTGTGATTTTGATCACCCCCGTATCTGCGATCGCGGTTTTGGCGATCACGGTGGGAATGTGCGTCGGTTCGGCGATTTTCGCGATTCAGAAAGTGACGCGCCTTGATCCAGCCATGGTGTTTAATCAGTGAATCATTTTGTTATTTGTTAATGGTTAATGGTTAATGGTTGATGGTTGATGGTTAATGGTTGATTGGTAATTGATAATTGGATTTGTAGGGGCGAGTCGCTGCATCAATAGATGGCGTGAGAATTCAACTGTCTCGACTCGCCCTTTTCTCGTCGGTACGGGGGGTTAATTGGTTTTGTAGGGGCGAGTCGCTGCATCAATAGATGATGTGAGAATTAACCTGTCTCGACTCGCCCTTTTCTCAAAGTAAGTGATGTCAGATAATTACCGATACCCTGTGGAGGGCGACCCGAACAAATTAATGGTTTGGTGGTATGAATTATATGCGGCGGGTCGCCCCTACGGTGTTTATCTATTCATCATTCCTGCTGATTTTGATTCACCAATAACGCCACTGGAAAATCAGTGAGAACATCTCGAATCCACAGCGTATCGTCCCCCTGAATTTCCCGTCCCGTCATCACATCCCGCCACACAGACGACGAACTAGAGGGTAAAGAAATCCGGGTTTCTTGCCAAACTTGTTCACCCATGGGATATTCTCCTGGCTTCACTAAACTCGTCAACAGCCGAGGGACAATGACAATCACCGTTGTATGATCCCAAGTTCGGGCAAAGGTAACAACATGATCCTTCAAGCTACCAATAACAGTCAGTTTGTGGTAATCACCACGTTGGAATAACTCTAAATACTCGCGCCGAGTTTTTAGGGCTTGATAGATGACGAATAACTTAATTCGACCGTCTTCTGGACTCTGACAAAGTTCCTGAACTAAACCCAACTTATCCGTTTCGTAGCGCTGCTTCAAGTCTTGAACTAACGCCAGCCGCTGTTCAAAATCCACCGGACGACGATTATCGGGATCGACTAAACTTAAATCCCACAGTTCCGTTCCTTGGTAAAAATCAGGAACGCCGGGAGATGTCAATTTCAACAAGGCTTGGGAGAGACTATTAAAAACGCCGTAATGTTGGACTTTGCGTTGAAAGGGTAGAAACGCTTCTAAAAAGGGATTATCAGGCATATCTTTGAGTAAGCGTTCCGCAAACCGAATAAACCCTTCTTCATAGTTAGTATCGGGTCTCAACCAAGCGGTATGGACCTTTGCCTCTCGGATTGCCTTAATAATATAGTCTTTGATCCGCTGCACATAAGTAGGGAACTCCGTTTCATTAAAGGGGAAGGTTCCCAGCAAGGTTTGGTAAAGAAAATATTCGTCATTGGGATCAGGAATATCTAACCCATCAATACAATCCTTGTGAACCGCATTTATTTCCTGCCATTTTCTCAACATACTATCCCACTCGCCGGGAATTTCTGAGATGACATTAATTCTGGCTCTCACATCTTCACCCCGTTTTGTATCGTGGGTTGCTGTTGTATTGATTGTATGGGGCCAATAAGCGATGCGGTGTTGGTTAAAGTCATGAAAGTCGTCTAAGGAAACGCCAAACTCACCCGGATTACCACCCACTTCATTAAGAGAGATGAGACGGTTGTAAATATAGAACGTCGTATCTTCCACCCCCTTGGCTGTCAGCGGTCCGGTAAACTGTTGCAGCCGCATGACAAAATAACGCCATTGTTCGGCTTCTTCGGGATTGAGTGACTCATCAACCTCCAGTAATAAAAATTTCTCAATAAACGTCAGTTCGTTAAAGAAAATTGGCGTATTTTCTTTGGCTTTGCTAATGACATACTCAATACAATCTCGATCCGCTTTGCTCAACCCTTCTGGATTAATGTAGGTTCGGTATACGGGAAACAGCGCCATGATTTCGACTAAAGCAGCTTTCAGCGCATATATAGTAAAGTCACTAGCGTATCTGTACCGACCAGAAATTCGTTGGAGTAAATTGGCTAAATTATCGATATCTCCAGTCAAATGCTTGGCGATAATCAATCGCTTTTTGTCTTCAATTATGGCTTTATAGGATATGGAATGCCCGATAAAGCGATAGTAAACGCTGTCAAACTTAGGCTGAGTCTGGTGATGACAAAAAATGCCATTAACTTTGTTTAAGAAATCATACCCACTCGTCCCTTGTACGGGCCACGTTAGCGGCAAATCTTCATGCTCTTCCAAGATTTTCTCAACCACGATATACGCATCAGAGGCATGATCTCGCAAGCGATTCAAATATTGAGCCGGATCGTACAGTCCATCGATATGATCGATTCTAATGCCGCTAAATTTATTTTCCTCAATCAGCTTCAATATCAACGCATGATTGTGATTAAACACCCGCTCATCCTCGATGCGAACGGAAATCAGGTCATTAACCGTGAAAAATCGCCGATAATTCAGTTCTTCATTCCCCACCTTCCAGTACGCAAGGCGGAAAAACTGCTCAGCCAATAATTTCTCTAACAAATCAAAGCTTTCGGGTTTTCCGGGTTCGCCATTAAAGATTTGAATATTTTCGTCGATGAACTCCCTGATCTCGACACTATCATTCCAGAGTTCCCATAACATACTCTTGATAAAGCCAATCTGGTCATAGCGTTCCATTCCTTCTTCGCCAGAGGGAATGTATTTTAGCGCATATAGAGCGCCCAGAAACTTGACAAAATCGGGATGATTCCTGCCTAATTTCCGGCGAATACGTGCCAAATCATAGGTGACGACATTGGAGTAGGATTCGATGCGAATGGGAAACTGTAGGTCATAGTAATTAATCGTAAAACCTTCTTGGTTATACTGGAGTTTAAGTTCACCACTTTCTAAGCAATCGCCACAAAATTTCCCTAAAAATGGCGCTAAGACTCGCTCCCGAATGCCCTCATAGTGATGTTCCCAATTAATATCAAAGTAGTCTTTATATTGAGAATTAGGACCATTCTCTAAAACTTCGACCAGCATGGGATTTTGACGATCAAAAGCCATGTGGTTCGGCACAATATCCTGAAGCCATCCTAATCCGTGCTTTTGCACTTCCTCAATTAGAGACTCGAAGTTCTCCAATCCGCCGAGTTCTGGGTTTATTTGATTGGGATCAACGACATCGTAGCCATGAGTGCTACCGGATCGGGCTTTAAATATGGGGGATGCATAAAAGTCAGAAATTCCTAATTCAGCCAAGTAGGAAATAATGGCTTTGGCTGACTCAAAGGTAAACTCAGGATTAAATTGAATTCTATAGGTGGCGACTGGAATCCGCATCATAAGCTTTTCAAGGGGTTAAAGAACTGACAGAACGTTGGCTCTGGGACTAGATTTAAAAATTGCTTGTTAACAAAGATGTCAAACCGTAGGATAGTGACGTTGAACGTAATGCTTAAATCATAGCTTAACATTAGTTAATTATACAGGGATTAGCACTGAGCAATACCAAAAGTACCGGACAGGAAAGCTCCAAGGCAGATGGTTTCCAGGAAAACGTACCTCAAGGGATAAAGGGGGTGACAAAAGCGAATTTGATATCAGCCACCAAGATTGACAAATCAACCAATACATGCATTATCTCTAGGTAACACCTTATTTGTTGATAATGGTATGATTTTGACTGGGCTTACATCCCCTTTTGGGCAGATTGCGCCTCTTTCTAACGACTGAACCGAGGCTAGTGTCACGGAGTTAACGGGGTGACAAACTAGCTGAAGTGTTGAGCCATCCTGCTTTTATCCCTTTTCTTCTTGTCACAGATAAGGTCAAAGATAGCAGTTTTTTCTGGGGGACTAGCCCCCCATACCCCCTGCACAACGCTTCGCTTGAATATATCTGCTCAGGTGGTCTTCATATGTCAATAAAGATGTCAATAAGGCTTCATTTTTGGAGATACTAATGTCACTTAAAACCTGATTTTCAAAGGTTTTGGACGGCTTGTCACCCCTTCAGGTCACTGAGCATATAAGGCAAAACTCAGAGGAGCAAGGGTTAAGGATTGTCCAGCTTGTAGCTGTTGGGAGAGTTGAGATCCCTCACCCATCCATTCCTTATCCGCCGAGTCAATCACTTTTGAGAAGTTCCCTGGGGGGATCTGAGGCGAAACGGTTACTGCATCGTGGGCAAAGTTGATCAAGCCGATAGCTTGGCTATCTCCAGCCGTGCGATGGATAACAATAACCTTTTCTGAGGACAAGCTCGATACATTAAGATTCTGCCGATCTAGTTTAGCCAAAGCTGGGGTCTCTTTGCGTAGCTGAATTAACCGTTTGTACCAGCGTCGCAATACGGCATAGTTGTCTTGCTCTATCTTCTCCCACTGGAGTTTTGACTGCTCAAAGACTTTTGTCCCTTGGGGATCAGGGGCGTTGTCCCAACCAAATGCTTTAAACTCTTCAGCCCTCCCGGTACGCACGCCTTCAATTAAATCGGGATCACTGTGACTGACAAAATACTGAAACGGTGCATCTTCTCCATATTCTTCGCCCATAAATAGCATCGGGACATAAGGAGAAAGCAATACCGTCGCCGCCGCTACCTTCAACCCCTGAAAGTCTACCAAAGTGGATAAGCGATCGCCAATCAGTCGATTGCCAATTTGATCGTGGTTCTGGATACAGACGACAAACTGTTCCGCCGGACGATCTGCTGCTGAATTGCCATGGTTGCGTTTGCGGAAGCTGGAATATTGTCCACTATAGATATAGCCTTCGCGCAGAGCAACTGCCAACTGCTCAATTTTGCCAAAATCTTCGTAATATCCCGATAGTTCGCCCGTTAACAGAGTATGCAAGATGTGGTGAAAGTCATCGCACCATTGAGCATCATGACCAAATCCCCCGTCTTCCCTGGGTTTAATCACGCGCACGTCATTGAGATCACTTTCGGCGATGACGTATCGTTGCACTGGCGTGGTGCGATTGAAGTTGGCGACAGCATCCCCTAATTCTTGTAGAAAGGGTTGAGCACTCATATCGTAAATCGCGTGAATTGCATCAACGCGCAGGGCGTCAATGTGGTACTTATCTAACCAGTACAGAGCATTCTGGATAAAGAAATTCCGCACCTGATTACTGTAAGCGCCATCAAAGTTAACGGCATTACCCCAAGGGGTACGATATTGATCCGTAAAGTAGGGACCATACGCCCAGAGATAGTTGCCTTCGGGTCCTAAATGGTTATACACCACATCTAAAATGACCGCGATCCCCGCTTGGTGACAAGCATCCACGAGTTTTTTCAACCCCGCAGGTCCCCCATAAGACTCTTGCACACCATAGACATAAACCCCGTCATACCCCCAGTTGCGACTTCCGGGAAACTGGGCAACGGGCATAATTTCAATCGCGGTTATGCCTAAATCCTGAAGGTAACTCAAGCGAGGAATAATCGATTCAAAGGTTCCCTCTGGGGTAAAAGTACCAACGTGGAGTTCGTAAATAATTAAGTCTTTGAGGGGAATTCCTTGCCAGGAATTATCCGTCCAGTCAAAGTGGTGATCTACTACCTGAGAGGAACCATGGACTCCCTCAGGTTGGTAATGGGAGGCGGGATCAGGTCGTTCCAGTGACCCATCGAGTTGGTAAACGTAGAGCGTTCCGGGATCAGCTTTTACCGTTTCCTGCCAATATCCCCATTCATCCTTTTGCAGGGGAATCACTTGATCTTGGGGAGAGACGATGTGAACCGCAACGCTGTCCCGAAACGGTGCCCAAACTCGGAATTCACATTGACCGTTACCCAGGTAGTTGCTGCCAATTTTCATATCACCCCTCTGTAAATGCATAGTCTGAGAAACTTGTCAAGGTTTTAGCCGTGCGATCGCCCGACTCGGAATCAGCCAACAGGCGACCCATCTGTACCTGATCAGATTACCCCACACTTTATGACTTTTAATCTAACATCTGGTGTAACTGTTGATAATGGCACAGCCGTCTTGACTGGCGTAGAGTACCCAGCTACCGTGCCCAAGTCGCCGCCGCAGAAGATGCTTGGAGGGTGCCAGGAGTTCTTACGGTTAATAACCACCATCCGTTACGCCTAAGCGCGAATTAGATTAGATTCCCGACGGCTTCAAGAACGCGGGGATCGAGTAGACGAAGACTAATATGGGAAAGGCGCCTGGGAGTCTTGCCGTGTTTCGACCCCAAGCGCCTTTTCCTTTTCCTCACACACACAACCTAAGTATACTCAATTTTTGGGAATTGTCCAGTCCCAAATCGGGAAAATGTTATCCGTGTTCACCTGATCGTGTCGTAGCTTGTCACCGCTTCAGATTGGCAACACCGGAAATATCTAGAAATTGCCTGTGAATCAGGCTCTAATCATCAATCCCCTATAATACCTCTAGTTAGGCTGAATTAGCGTTTGGGTTTAGCTATAACCCAATGTATTGGTTTGTCTATTATCAAGAGGCGTTAATCGACTTTGATCGGTTCTTAACGTAGGCGCGGAAGTCCTCACCCTCAACGTTAGTAGAGTGAGGATAGACAGCGGGAAATCGGAAGTATGGAGATTTCCAAATTACAATTGTTAGGTTTACTTTTTAGCGCTATAATGATAGTAACCTTCCTTGGTCTACATGGTAATGCATGGGCTAAAGATGGCTGGGCTAGGTGTGATAGAGATGTAGTCCTTGCGCGTTAATGAACTCGACCACCGTTCGCTTTTGTAGCGTCCAGAAAAGAATAGCGCAAGATGCCTAACGGCATTACTCGGTTAGAACTCTAACCACAAACCGCGAAAACCAAGCGGACTAGCAAAATATCACTGTCTGCGGAAGGCGGACGGCTGCCTGTTGACGCTGAGTAAGACCATCACCAGATTAAGTTTTGGACTTTCTGTTCTTAGGAATTGGAAAGTACCCAACGTGGCATCGGCGGATGAAACGGGAAACCCTGAAGACGAATAAGACCGTCATTGTTTAGCTAAGTTAGAAGCCCTAACTTCAGCGAAGCAAGTTAGGGTACTTCACAGATTCCGGATGCCAGTAATGCCGGGGGAGTTGCCTGAATGACTCATGTTGCCATCATTGGGTGTGGAATTGTTGGTGCCGCGATCGCCTACCAACTGAGTGGCGTTTCGGGGCTACAGGTAACTGTGCTGGATCGACAACCTCCCGCCCAAGGGTCAACTGGGGCAGCATTAGGTGTCTTGATGGGTGTAATTAGTCAAAAGGTTAAGGGGAGAACCTGGCAGTTGCGTCAAGCTAGTATGCAGCGCTATGAAACCCTGATTCCGGAATTGGAAACATTGACAGGGCGTCACATTCCCTTTAACCGTCAAGGCATCTTGATGCTGGCGTTTGAAAACGACGATTTAGCCCGTTGGCAGAATTTAGTCAAAATTCGCCAATCCCAAGGATGGCAACTGGAAATTTGGAATACTGATCAGGTTCAATCCCACTGTCCTCAGCTTAATCTGGAGAATAGTATCGGTGCGATTTATTCTCCCCATGACCGACAAGTTGAACCCACCGCCCTTACTCACGCCTTAGTTGCTGCTGCCGAAAAGAGGGGCGTAACATTTAAGTTTGGCGTTGGTGTGGAAGGAATAGAATCCATGCCTGTTAATGGTTCCAATCAGCGAATTTGTCAGCAAATTTACACCCAGACAGAAACCTTGGCAGTGGATTGGCTGGTGATTGCGGCGGGATTAGGTTCGACACAATTGGTCAATTTTCTCCTATCCTCACCAAATCAATCGTCTGCGATCGCACTCAAACCCGTTCTCGGTCAAGCGTTACAATTACGCCTAGGGAATACCATTGGTCATCCAGATTTCCAGCCTGTGATTACAGGGGATGATGTGCATATTGTGCCAATCGGTGGCGGTGATTATTGGGTAGGGGCAACGGTGGAGTTTCCTCATGGCGCTGAAGTGGTAGCAGAACCTGCGTTACTTGAACAGGTTAAGGAAGATGCGATCGGCTTTTGTCCTGCTTTAGCCCAAGCCACAGTGGTTCGCACTTGGTTAGGTAAACGTCCTCGTCCAGAAGGACAGCCTGCTCCGGTTATTGGTAAACTATCAGGTTATGATAATGTCTTGCTGGCAACAGGTCACTATCGCAACGGTGTTCTCCTCGCCCCAGCTACCGCCCAAGAGATTCAAGCAATAATCTGTGGCGTCTAGAATCTAGTGCAGGGCTTGGTTTATTTAAGATGACGGTGAAGACGACGTGTACCAACAAGAGCAAATTAAAGAGTTATTTGGAAAGCAAGTTCTCGATTATCTAAAAAACAAAAATAAAGGGGGAATAGTCAACGAAAAAGGTAATACTTATGAGAATTTCTTTGCCGTATATAAAATATCGGTTTTGTCCAAAGATGTCTTAGAAAATGATAAAGAAATATTCTTTGCTAGTCAAATCATTGCATTTGTTGATGACTTAATTATTAACGACATCCAGGAGAATATTTATCAGCACTACCAGTTGAAAAATACTGCAAGTTTAAGATGGGGAAGTGGATTACGCTCAATTGCTGACGATTTTGTTAAACAATACAACTTAAATCAAAATGACATTCGATGAACTTGAAATTCACTTTTAAAAAATTAAAGTTTTAGAGTAAATATTTAGGGTGAAGTAAAAATTATATAATTATTTATTTTTGAGTATACAGAATAGGGAGATGATTGGTATGCAATTTACAACCAAAATAAATTCAAGATTATATACAGAATTAGCCGATACGGAAACAAAAAAATTTCTCGATAAATTAGCAGATAAAAGCACATCTCCTGAAGCCTATCGCTCAGTTATGTTTAAGCTAGGGGTAAAACTTGGCAATTCAATTTTAAAGTCTATTAATAGTCAAAGCAATGTATATCTAGCCTGTACCGTTGAAGATGCGGATTTTTTAGCCAAAGGAATTCTCACGACTTTAGAATCTAAAGTTTCAAAACTTGCCTTCGCTTGTTTTTGGAATCAACGATTTTCCCCCTTTGAGATAAACGAGTTAAAAGTTGCTCCGATACTCAAAAAGTATCAAGAGCCTGTTAATAATGATATCGTTCAGTATTTAATCGTGATTAAGTCCATTATCTCTGGTGCTTGTGTCGTGAGGACAAATCTAACTAATCTAATTCAAAAAATTGAACCCGAAAAAATACTTATTGCTGCACCAGTAATTTATAAAACAGCAGAAGAAAAGTTAAGTAGTGAATTCAACAAGGATATTTACAGTAAATTTGAGTTTTTCTACTTTGCTAAAGATTCCACGCGAGATGATAAAGGTATAGTTCTACCTGGTATTGGTGGTAGTGTGTATGAGCGGCTAGGTTTTGAAGGTCAAGATGAAAAGAATAGATATATTCCTGAAATCGTTAAATCTCGACGTCACAAGCTTGTTCAAAACATTTAAAAATTAAAGACAGCCTGCTCCGGTTATTAATAAACTATCGGGTTATAAGAACGTATTACTGGGAACAGGTCAAGATTGATATCCTGCTTAATAGGGAGGCAAGAGTCGGCGGAATTTTAGGGCTTGAGCGACGATGCAGGTATGTTCCGTATCGTCAGAAACCATTCCTTTGTCAAAGAAAAAATGATGCCTGGTAATATTTGGATAAATCTGGCGTTGTCTAGGTTTTGATCATCCTGCACCAGGAAGTGCCAACACCTGTGCAACGGCTGTACCCAGCAAGCCGCCGATCATTGAATCGGTTGGGTTAGCCATGACAGGTAAGGAGAGGATTAGATTGGGCGCGATCGCAACATTGGTTCTGACGGTAACCACTCTTCTCCTATCCCTGACAGGAACAGGGTTTGCCGCTATCTGGTGGCTTGTAACCATGGCGTACTCTTATCGGAGCTTGTTACCTTGGAGAGTAGAAGGGTGATTAGCACTACCAGACGATAAGCTCATCAGCAGTAACAGGCTATCCCTTAATCCTACCAATGTAATCGGGTGAGCCTGAGAATTAGTGTAAATTGGCAGGACGTGTCTTCCCAATGACGAATAATAATCTTTTGCTTGATTTTCTACTACCAAACGTGACGCGATCGCGACCCATGAACCTACTCAAGTCTTCTAGGCAAAGACAAGTCTTCATTCAACAACTGTTCACCCTAATCAACCTAGAGATTGGAGTAGATTTGTGGCAATTGTAATTTCATTTATTAACTTGAAGGGAGGTGTGGGTAAAACAACAACCACCGTCGCCGTTGCTGAGATGCTGGCTGGAGTATTCCATCGCAAAGTTTTGGTTATTGACCTTGATCCGCAAACCAATGCCACATTAATGCTGATTGGCGAAGAACGATGGGAAGAACTCAATGAGAATCGTCACACCTTAGCCCAACTATTTCTGGATGCGATCGCGCCAGAACATCCTAAGTTTCATCTCCAGAAAACCTTGCAAAAGCAAGTCTCTAATGTTAAAGACTTAACCAGTTTAGACTTGCTTCCTTCAAGTTTAGATCTAATCAATGTGCAAGATAGGCTAGCGACTATTCCCGCCGGACGCTTTTATGCCGCCAGTCCGATTAACATTTTGCGGCGCGGAATTCGCGCCATTATTGACCCCTATGATTATATTCTCATCGACTGCCCACCTAATTTAAGTATTGTGACACTCAATGGGTTACGAATTTCCCATGGTTATATCATTCCCACCATTCCGGATATTCTCTCAACCTATGGAATTCCCCAAATCACCAAAACTATTCATGAGTTTTCCGAAACCATCGCTGAACCGATTGTTCCTTTAGGGATTGTCATCTGTAAATATAATGCCGGAATGACACTGCACGATCGCGTAATTAAGGATTTACGTCGATACAGTAAAGACGCCCGTGTCTTTGAAACCCAAATTCCGCACAAACAACAAATTGCTGAAACCGTTGAATTCAATCATCCCTATAAGTTTTCAACCTTGCGACAAAAATGGGGATATGCGGGTCAGTTTGAACAATATCTCAATTTAGCCAAAGAGATCAGAATGGCGGCGAGTCAAATTATCAAAGATAAGCCGTCTCACTCCAGTTGAACTTGGAGAAATTGAATGAGCCTTGACAAACTTACAGCGTTGATCAAACTCCTGGAAGAAATACTTCCCGATACCCAAGCTACTCTGACCAAATACCAACATGATCCTGACTTTGCCGAAGAGATTGATTCGTTATTTCAAATTTTATCGACAAAAAAGCCATCTCCCGCGAAAAAGCGCCGCACTCGCCGACGTACCAGTGCTTTTGACCCGGTTGAACTCTATCACCAAAAAGGAGAGAAACACTTACGCGAACAGTTGCAACAACTTGAGGTTGAACAACTCAAAGACATGATTGCCGAACATGGGATGGATTCCAGTCGGCGGGCAATGCGCTGGAAAAAACGCGATCGCCTGATGGAGTTGATCGTCCAAACCGCTAGCTGTCGCGCCCGTAAAGGCGATGCCTTTCGCTGAGAGAGAGCGATTCTTATTTCTATCGTCAGGGTACGGCTCGTTCTACAATAGTTTTCTGGTCTAAAAATTTTAAGTTAATCCGTCTTTTCAAATCTTATGCCTATGTTTCCCATTCATCGTCCTCGTCGTCTCCGCCAAACCAGCCAGTTGCGTCGCATGGTGCGTGAAACTGTTGTCACCACTAGCGATCTCATCTACCCCTTGTTTGCTGTACCCGGTGAGGGAATCGCCCAAGAAGTCAAATCCATGCCGGGAGTCTACCAGTTATCGGTAGACAAAATCGTGGCAGAGGCGAAGGAAGTTTACGATCTGGGGATTCCGTCGATTATTCTATTTGGTATCCCGGATAATAAAGATGTCGAAGCCACGGGCGCATGGCATGATTGTGGAATTGTCCAGAAAGCCGCCACAGCGGTTAAAGAAGCTGTACCTGAGTTGGTGATTATTGCTGATACGTGTTTGTGTGAATACACCAGTCATGGACATTGTGGGTATCTGGAAGTCGGCGACTTAAGCGGACGGGTTCTCAACGATCCCACCTTAGAACTCCTGAAAAAAACCGCCGTCTCTCAAGCCAAAGCTGGTGCGGATATTATTGCCCCATCGGGGATGATGGATGGTTTTGTCCAGGCAATTCGGGCAGGATTAGATGAAGCTGGATTCCAGGATACGCCGATTCTGTCCTATGCGGCGAAGTATTCCTCTGCCTATTATGGTCCGTTTCGGGATGCAGCCGAATCACCACCCCAATTTGGCGATCGCTCTACCTATCAAATGGACCCCGCCAACAGCCGGGAAGCCCTCAAGGAAATAGAACTGGATATTGCTGAAGGGGCAGATATGCTAATGATTAAACCCGCATTAGCGTATATGGATATTATCTGGCGGGTGAAGGAAGCCACAAATTTACCCGTTGCTGCCTACAATGTATCGGGTGAATATTCCATGGTGAAAGCCGCCGCCCTGAATGGCTGGATTGATGAACAAAAGGTGGTGATGGAAACATTAACCGGATTCAAGCGATCGGGCGCTGACTTGATTCTGACGTACCATGCTAAAGATGCTGCCCGTTGGCTACAGGATTAATTTATCAAGTAAGTAGGGGTACGACATATCGTGTCCCTACCGTGGAATTATGGCAGAATTCCTTCGACATCACTTTTGAGTTTGGGTAGCTCATGTTCTACAATTGATACCTTCATGAAGCAGCAGCAAGGCGTTCTCGAATACTAGGTGAACGAAAGCCCAAAACAATATCTTGTTTGGGTATACCTCGTTGAATGAGTTTCTGGTCAATGACAATCTCGGTGCTATTGTGCTGAATCCAGACTTTGCCATCAATAATATCTAGCTGCATGGCACAGCCGTAGATGCGGTAGTCTCCACGCCAACCAACGTGCATTACTAAATAATGATTGCGCTCAAAATCAAAAATCAGTTGTGCTTCGGGATCATCTGTCGCAAATTCTTGCAAGAATTCACGCACGATTTGGCGATATTCATCTACTCGATCCATTGTTCGATAACCTCCTGCGTAGGGTTGTATACAATTAGGCGAATGTCGTAGCGTTCAATTACAGTTTTAGCTGGCTCGAAACGTAGAAACGTTTGATAAACATCTTTGGGGACAGCCAGATAAAGGATGCGATCAGGTTCTTCTGAGGCTTCTAAGGCAATTCGGTAGTTTAAGCATTGACCGAGGTGTCGATCCCCCTAAATCCCCCTTAAAAAGGGGGACTTTGATCGACTGTACTTTATTACAGCGAAAAGCACTGTATCTTTTGCCATTACCGCCATCCCAACCAACGCAACACAGGAACCAGCAGATAATAACTCACGCCTAACCAAAAGCCTAGGGTAATACCAAGTAAACCAAAAAAACTAATGGTATTGATAAAATCTAACCAACTGCCATCGGAGAAGGAAAAGATATGAACTAATACCTCCAACGGCAATATATTTAACCGAACTAAGCCGGAAAATAGCATACCTGTACCTGCTGCGGCTACGGCGGCATGAACCAGGTAATGACTGGGTAAACCTAATCCTAACACCAAGGGAATAACTGCAATAGCTGTGACTAAACCCAGTAACCGATCCGCGATCGCATAAGATAGCGATACCTGCAAAAAATCCCCCAATCCGGTCAATTGCTGCCTAGCCAAAGCGGAGATCGACGCCTGCCAAATAAACCAACCCACACCATACCCAAAAACCCCGGTTATCCCAGCAATAATCCGCCGTTTCTGTTGACCGAATCCTCCCGACTCCGTTAATCCCCAAGCCGTCCCCAAACCCGCACAAGCGAACATCAGCAGTTCCCGCCAAGGGATAATCTGAATTTCGGGAACGATGAGAGTCCATTGTCCGATCATCCAAGCCGCAAAGCGATCGCCTATAATCGTCCAGTTAATCAAAGCAAATCCAGCAGAAGCACCAAAGGCTGCACCGATTCCCGCCATCACCATTACCCAAGTGGTATCTAAACAAGCCAGAACTATGCTGATAAAGACTCGCCACACCCAGCGCACTAAACTAACAATAATTTCAGCGCAGGTAATCAGAACTCGTATAGAAATCTCTTGTGCTGTTCCTGCGGCTTTAGCCAGTGCCGGCAATAATGAGGATGATGAAGAAGACGATTTTCTGTTAAAACGGCAACTGACAACCAAACGCCGTTGAATCTCGGCGGCTTTAGTGGGTCGATGGTGAGGATCAAGGCGAATCATACTATCGAGTAAGTTAGCTAAACCCCGACGGACTTTAGTGCGATCGCGCCAGTGAAATTCACCCGTAACCGGATCTTGTAAATCCGCTAACTCTTGACCCGTAAGTAATTGAATCATGGTACGCCCTAAGGCATAAAAATCAGCCCTTGGTCCCACCACATCCCCTGCAATCTGTTCAGGGGGACTATAACCCGGAGAAATTAAGCGGGTGGAACGATTCTCTGTCCCCACAGGGATCGCGCCAATTTGTTTCGCGCCGCCAAAATCAATCGCCACCAGTTGACCAGTTTCCTCGCGCACCATTAAGTTCGAGGGTTTAATATCCCGGTGAATAATTCCCAAATCATGTAACTCCTGGAGAATATCAGCCGCTTGGTACAGCCAATTCATAATCAACATCTCCGGACACCCCTGAGGGTAACGGTTTAAGATCGCCTCCAGCGTCTGACCATTTATTTTTTCCATAACCAGACAAGGGAGTACCCGCTGTTGGCAGGATCTCAGACCTACAGTAAAATAGGCACCAGACTCCACTTTAGGCACACCCGGATGGTTCAGACGTTGCAATACGGCTGCCTCTTGTTCAAATAGCTGCAACGCCTTGGGTGACGTTTCTACCAAAAGTTTCAAGACTTTTTCCGTTTGATCCTGCTGATCCCAAACCGCATAAATCGCCGCAAATCCCCCTAAACCCAAACGCTGGAGAGGAACGTAGCGATTATTTAGTCGCAGCATCGATCCACAACTGCTACAAAACTTAAAGTCCCCAGATTGAGGATAAGGACGGGGGCAGTCAGGATTAATACAATAGACCGACTCTATAAATGACTGATGCACGATCACCAGCGATAGACGGTGCCTCTCGATTTTACACAATAAATTCCCCAGTCTTTTCAGTTATGGGGACTCAACGCCTTAATTAAAATTAAATAGTCTTTGAATATATTTTTCTATTCTATCATGCCATGGAGCTTTCCATTTTAATCTATAAAAGCTTAGTTGTAGGCTTCGTTGAGTCCGGTAGCCTACATTAACCCATCTACCTTTGTCGAGTAGGCGTCTCCCTTGCCCCGTAGGATGGGCAGGATACCCACCTGATCCGAAAATAATAGTTCTGCCAAAAGTAAGGATGCCTTCTAGCAAAGTCCTTCACTTTTTTCACGATAAGAGTTTATGATTTGCGCTTTTTGGCAATTTAAAGACAATAAAAACTCCAAATATAAAACAAACATATACTATTGTCTACCTGTAGTATAAAGATTGTGTATAGATTTTTTTACTTTATGAAAATCAAGAGTAATTAATGTTATTAATTTAAATAAGCAAATCGATTGTGAAGTTTAGATGAGTCATAGTCGATTTCAGTGTGTATGCCGCTCCTTGTGGTCAGCGATCGCGAATAGCTATCAAACGATGACTGCTTTCTGGAAACTAACTGATTACACTGATTAATCCAAACGTTATGCAACTAGAAACCAACCTCGCTGGGACTGACGATACATCAATGATCAGCATGCAACATAATCACAATCTTCCTCATCAAGACCATCCAGGCAAGCAAACCGAACATCTAGAACTATTGGATTTAGTCCCTCATTCAGCCGCAACTCATGTCGCTATAAACGATGGGTCATGGTTTGATCCAAATACATGGCAGCAAGGTCAGGTTCCTGGAACTGATGCTAAAGTCGTCATTTCTGAAGGTGTTCATGTCACCTACGACGCTGAGAGTGACACTCGTCTAGAAACCGTGCGCGTGGACGGAACATTGGAATTCGCCCACAATCGCAACACCAAAATCGTCGTAGACACATTCATCGCATCACCCACAAGTATATTGACGATTGGTAGTGAAGCAAACCCGATTCAAGCCAATAAAACTGCCCGAATTGTCATTGCCAACGATGGAGAAATTGATGTCAATTGGGACCCCACACTCATTAGTCGTGGCGTTATCACTCACGGTCAAGTTAGAATCCATGGTGCAGAGAAACTCGATTTTATCTCGCTGCAAACAGACGCCTCAGCCGGTGATAATGAACTGGTGTTAAATCTGCCCGATGGCATGAATACACCTGCTGGCTGGCAAGTTGGGGATCAATTAGTCTTAGGTGGAACATCCTACAATCCCAACGGTTCGGATGAGGATAACAGTCGGTTCCAAGATGAAGTGTTAACCATCACCGAAATTAACGGAAACCGGATCAAATTTACCAACAACGACATTACCTCTGGTGATAATACCGTACTCCGATTTGACCACGAGCGCCCCGCAGGATTTGAGGGCGAGGACTTAAACCTTTACATCGCTAATACCAGTCGGAACGTTATCTTCGAGACCGAAAACGCTGAAACCTTACCCACTCAGCAACGGGGTCATGTGATGTTCATGCACAACCCGGATGTCGAGGTACAAAACGCCGGATTTTACAACCTGGGACGAACCGATAAAAATAGGTTGATTGATGACCCAGGAGAAAATGTCGATGGTTCACCGGGTTACGGAACCAATCCCCGTGGGCGATATGCGTTGCATCTGCATCGCACCGGGGCGGAAGATATCAATAGCACCCCCTCTCTAGTCAAAGGTAACGCTATTGTCGGTAGTCCGGGATGGGGAATTGTACATCATGACAGCCACGCCGTCTTAGAAGATAATGTGGTCTTCGATGTGGTTGGGTCTGGAATTGCCGCAGAAGCCGGAAATGAACTCGGTGCGTGGCGCAATAACATTACCATCAAAACTACAGGCGATGACCGTCCCCAAGCCGACTTTGACGGTTCAGACCGCGTCCCTCTGTTTGATATGGGCTTTAACGGCGAGGGGTACTGGGTGCAAGGCGCTGCCCAAGTGGAAATGGTCGATAACGTTGCCATTAGTGCTGCGGGCGGTGGGATTAATATCTTTAATGGCGTGGATGGAATCTCTAAGGTTAGAGAGGCTGACACGGTTGCGGTTGATAACCTGTCACCGGAATTACAGCCAGTCCTGTCTCAGGCTTCCTATGATAATGACTCAGACACTCTTGATGTCACCAACGTGCCACTGCGTCGTTTGTCCGGTTTCGAGAGTTATAACTCCGATATGGGGATGATTTTCTGGAACCATATGCGGAATAATGATGGTCAATTGGGCTTTCAGGGGCCAAATACAAAAGAAGCCCATGATGTTCGCTCATTAGTGGATAATTTCAAACTCTGGAATATCTATGGTGAAGGCATCTTCACTCAGTACAGCAGCCAGATTGATTTTGTCGATGGGTTAATTGTCGGAGACCCTGATAACCCTGTTCCTTTCAAGAGAGGTATAAATGGGAATGGTCGTGGGTATGGGATTGGTCTGAATCCGCTTTCTCAAGACCTTCTGTTCAAAGATATCCGTGTCGAAGGATTTGAACATGGCGTGAAGCTTCCGTGGGAAGGTCCGAATGACGGAGGCGTACCGTTTCTGGGTTCACGCATTGAAGACAGCTATTTAGCGAATAATACGCACAATCTATCCAAACAGAAAAGTTTTGGTGATTCGGAGACATTCCCCGATTACTTCGAGGTTGTTAACACCACCTTTGAGGTGTCGCCGACGAACATTGCACCAGTAGCTAACTTTAACTACGAATCAGTGGGCAATCAAGGAGTTGTCTTGTTTGATGCCAGTGCATCTTTCGACAGTGACCCACCGGATACATTAGAACAGACCAACGAGGCGATCGCAAGTTATGGTTGGGATTTTGATAATGATGGCAGTATCGACGAATTCGGTCGCCAAGTCAATCACCAATTTGACCCAACAGGTTCTCACAATGTCAGCCTAACGGTTTGGGATAGCCAAGGCGCAACAACCACGGTAACTCAACAGATTCAGGTCACCCCAACCGCCTATACCAACCTAATTCTCGATAGCGACTTCAGCGATTCTGGTGAATTTGCCGGACCAAACTGGGGTATTGACCATAAACGAAATGATCAAGGTTGGCAAGGAACGGGTTGGTCACGCAATTCCAACATTGGTGATGGAGGTGCAGCAGTTTTTGATGCAGACTCGCGGGGGACAGGATTAGGACAAATTTTTCTGGACAACAACCTGCGTCGGGGTCAACAGACTCTGAGTTTGGATATCAAGAATACAGAAGGAGATGACCGAGCCAACGAGATTACTGTGCGCCTCTGGGGAGTTGATGGAGAATTTGACGGGGGGATTGGTTCTGATGGACCGACTCAGGTTGGGGCGATTCCGATGAACCGAACCCTGTTACTCGAAGAAACAGTTGGGGGTTCTACCTTTGACTGGACAAACGTTGAGTGGGATGTAGACTTTGGTGATGGTCATCAGTTTGTAGTCTTCAGCGTTAATGCTGACAAGAAGACTTCCGATAGTGATTTCATTGCTGTTGACAATGTGGTTCTGGATAGTCCGGCGATTAATCCTCCTCCCACCAATGGTAACGGTACAGGGTTAACAGCCGAATACTACAATAACCGCGATTTTACCGACTTAGCCCTAACTCGCACCGATGAAACTGTGGACTTTAACTGGGGTTCAGGTTCACCCGATGCGGCGATAGACGCCAATACCTACTCGGTACGCTGGACAGGTTCAGTGGCACCTTTGTTCTCAGAAACCTACGAATTTTTCACCAATTCTGATGATGGTGTACGCCTGTGGGTAGATGACCAATTATTGATTGACAATTGGACAAATCACGCTGCTACAGAAAATAGTGGCACAATTGACCTGCAAGCGGGTCAACAGTATGACATCCGCATGGACTACTACGAGAACTTTGGCAAATCGGTGGCACAATTGTTGTGGTCTAGTGAGAGTCAAAGTAAGGAGATTATTCCTGAATCTCAGCTTTATTCCCCTGCTGTTGATACTCCTAGTCCAAATATTAGTGGTAACGGTACAGGGTTAACAGCCGAATACTACAACAATCGCGATTTTACCGACTTAGCCCTAACTCGCACTGATGAAACTGTGGACTTTAACTGGGGTTCAGGTTCACCCGATGCGGCGATAGATCCCAATACCTACTCGGTACGCTGGACGGGGTTTGTGGAACCGCTTTATTCCGAAACCTATCAGTTCAAAACCTCTTCTGATGATGGGGTGCGATTGTGGGTAAATGACCAGCTACTGGTTGATAATTGGACAGACCATGCGGTTACCGATAATCGTGGCACAATTGACCTAGAGGCGGGACAACAGTATGAAATTCGCATGGAGTACTATGAAAACCGAGGAAAATCGGTAGCACAATTGGCTTGGTCAAGTGCGAGTCAATCGGAGGAAATTATTCCTCAAAGTCAGCTTTATGCGGCTAAGTCCAGTGATTTTTCAGTCAATGCAATGATGCATAATACGGCTGTTTCTTTGACAACGGTTGCGTCAGGAGGTGACGAACTTTTAGGCAATACAGGTGTTGAGGCTTTCGACAATGGTGGACATTCGCATCTGCTTGTAACTGAAGACAATGGTAGTCAAGAGAGTTTTGATCTTGCAAGTGGACAAATGACTTTAGCTAGTCATCAAGATGTATCAGACTCGTTTACTGCTAGTGAAGTGACGCCGATTAATCTGACAAACAGCATCGGTATCGGAGATCCTTTCACGAATGAGACTGTTGAATCTCTGATTGAAATGCCTCAAGCTGAACTGCTGACGGTTCCAACGCTTGTGTAATATCAGATTCGGTTTAGTTTAGGCGACGAGGGTGATAAGTAGTCGGACAAAAGAAAAGGGTACTGTATTAAGTGCAAGTGTCCACCTACTTAATAGGGCACGGCAATGCCGTGCCCCTACCATAACGGCAGATTGGGTAGGGGTATTGCGCCTATCGTACCCTGATCTATATATCATGATCAGCGTGAGAGCATGTCAGGGAAAGCATACGCTGCCCAAGCTTCAGCCAAAAGAAAATCTAAGGTAGTCACTTGACAAAAAATTTGTTCCATGTTATTGATGTATCTATCATACAGTAATCACAAATACAAAATAAGTTAAAAATGCAAAAGAATATAGTTTCTAAAATATCGAAAAAAATTAATAGACTGCAAAAGCATTATTTTTTGAACTATAGAGACTTGAAAATTCAGTGGATTCACAAGATCGAACAACCTGTAATACTGATTAGTCAAATAGAGAGATCAGGCGGCACTTTGCTATCTCAGTTATTTGATGGACATCCGCAGGTCTATGCTCATCCCTGGGAATTTATGTGGGATGTACCTCCTAAACACATGGGTATGTGGCCCAACTTGCTAAACAATGATGAAACTATAGACTTTAAAAAAGTACTGGAATTTAAAGAGAAATTTTGGATTACAAGATATGTGAATTTGGGATTTTATCAAAAAAATTTGAAAGAATTAAAAAAAAATCCCAACGCTCCAAAATATCCATTTATATATGACATACATTTGCAGGAAAGAATATATAATAAGCTGATAAAAGAAGAAAAAATAACCAACCAGAGACAGGTATTAAATTGTTATTTAACATCATTTTTTAATGCTTGGATAGATTATCAGAATATATACACACCGAACAAAAAAATAGTCACAGGATTTACTCCAAGAGTTGTAATGAATACCGAAAATTTAGAACGGTTTTTTAAGGATTATCCCGACGGTTATTTATTGACAAGTATTCGTCATCCAGCCAGTTGGTATTCTTCAGTTTTTAAGCGTGGCTATCTATAGCAATCCTAAATAGGATGCAACAAGTAGACGGCTTGAAATCAAGGTATAGCAAGGGTTTCAGTTTTGAAAATTGCCACAATCAATTTAGGATTGCTATAGAAAAGCGAGGTTCTCTTGAAAATGTCATAGATCTGTGGAAAGAAAGTGCTAAAGCTAGTTTGAATGCAAAAAATAAATATGGTGATAAGATTATTATTGTTCTTTTTGAAGATATAGTACAAAAAACAGAATTAGTGATGAATTTTATATCTGAAATTGTAGGAATTAAATTTAATGAAATATTGACAAGTCCAACTTTTAACAGTATTCCTATAGCATCAAATAGTGAATACAATTCTTCTAATGTAGTAGATGAAGAAGTAGTGAGTAGATACAAAAAAATATTGGATAATAACACTATAGATGAAATTATATCTATGACACATTCAGTTTACAATGAATGTTTAGAGTTTGAAATTAAGTAGTCGGACATTAATCCCGAAGCCTTTTAATATTCGCTCTACCCAACCTACTTGAACTCCCCTTCAACTCTTCTAGGTGAAATCCTCATATACACTCCCCTGCGGGTACAGCACGGGGCTTCTCACCGCACAAGCTAACTATGGGGATCTAAAGCGTCTCTTAAACCATCTCCGAGTAAATTAAAGGCTAAAACAGTTAGGGTAATAAACAAACCAGGAAACAAAATTGTCCAGGGAGATGATAAAGAATAGCCGCCCTTAAATGCATCGGATAACATCGTTCCTAATTCCGGCGTGGGAGGTTGTGCGCCTAACCCTAAAAAGCCTAAACCCGCTGCTTCTAAGGTAGCCGTACCAATGGAAAGCGTCCCTTGCACGACTAAAGGACTCAAGCTAGCGGGTAAGATATGATAAACAATGATCCGTCCTGGCGTCGCACCAAACGATCGCACGGTTTGCACAAAGTCCTGTTCCCGCAAGGATAGCACCATACTGCGAGTCAAACGGATGAAAATGGGGACTTGCACCACACCCACAGCAATCATCACACTGGCGATACTTGGACCGGTTACCGTGACGATCGCGATCGCGAGTAGAATTGAGGGAAAGGCTAACAGAATATCGGTGAACCAGCCAATCACGGTTTCTAACCCGCCTCGAAAATAACCCGCGATTAACCCCAACACAACTCCCACAATTAACCCTAATCCCACGGAAACTAAACCGATAAATAGAGACGTGCGTAACCCATACCATACCAGGTCAAGAATATCTCGTCCTAAACCATCGGTGCCAAACCAATGATCCAAGCTGGGAGGTTGTAACCGGGCGGTATAATTGCGATCGGTTGCTGGGTTATAAGGATTGAGAATCGGTGCTAACAACGCCATTAGGATGATGGTGAACGTGATTAAAAGACCAATTTTGCCGGATGTTGATTGCCTAAATCGTTTAATGGCGTTGTTTTCCATGGATACAGGAAAGATGGGGGAGATGAAACATCTGTTGTAGGGGCGGGTTTTACCATTAACATTTGATTTGCACCCTGATGTTACTAAACCCGCCCCGACTAAATAACGAATGACCAATGACGAATGACGAATGACAAATCAATAATGATTGCCTGATTTACGGTGGTGTACAGCCGTCATCCCCGTTGATTGCAATACTTTACCATTATCGACAATCGCATAGATTAACCAGTGATCGCCGCAATCCATCCGACTCTGCACTGTACATTCTAAATAAGCCAGGGCATCTTTGATAATCGGACAACCATTTTCCGCTGTTTCCGTCTCTAACCCCGCAAATCGATCGTCCCCTGGCGCAAAGGATTGTAAAAAGTGTCGCCTTACATTCATCCCTTCTTTTAAGATATTCAGGACAAAACTATCTTCCGTATGCGTCAGAGACTCAACAGCCCGATCTTTGGCGATCGCAACAGTAATCCCTGGCGGATTGAATGAGGCTTGCGTTACCCAAGAGGCTAACATCCCACTGCGAACATTCCCACGCTGCGCCGCGACAACACACAATGATCCGACAATTCGTCCCACCGCCTGCGCTGTTCGATCAATTTGGGCGCTGCTGACGGCTTGTTTGGGGGCGCGGAATTTCTTGGATTTTTTCAGCGCCTGGGCAAAATCTATGCCGACTTCTTTACAATATTGAATCGTCTCGTCATCAGGTTTAAATTTAACCCGAATCGATTCAAACCCTAATCGATACCCTGCATCTAAAAGTTTGCTTTCAATTTCATCAACGGCTTCGCCACTCCAGCCATAGGAACCAAACACCCCAGCTAGTTTGGTTTTCGCGGCATTGGAGAGGACAATCCCTAACGCCGTTTGCACTTGAGTGGGGGTATGCCCACCCAGGGTAGGGGAACCAATTAAAAAGCCATCACAGCGTTGAATCGCGGCTTCAATCTCCCCAGGTTCGGCAAATTCACAGTTAATCGATTCGACGGCTGCACCAGTTTTGGTAATTCCTCTGGCGATCGCTTGGGCTAATGTGGCAGTATTCCCATAAGCTGATGCATAAATTAATGCTATTGTCAAGTCCTGTTCAGTCTGCTGCTGACCCCATTGGCGATAGTCATGGAGGAATCGACTGAGGCTATAACGGACAATTGGACCATGACCTGGGGCGTACATTTTCGCCGAGAACGTGGCTAGTTTGTTCAGGGCGACTTCAACTTGTCGCGCTTGGGCAGCATGGAGACAATCATAATAGTAGCGTCGGTCTTCGTCTAGGCGTTTCCAGTTTTCATCAAAGAGTTCATCGCCGCAGACATGGGCGCCGAAGAGTTTATCGGTAAATAGGATACGACTTTGGGGGTCATACGTACATTGTCCATCGGGCCAACGAGGTGTGGGGATGGGAATGAATTGTAGCTGATGATTTTGACCTAAGTCTAAGGTTTCCTCGCCTTTGGGTACCCAAACATTGCATTGGTATTCTCGTAAGGCATTTTGTAACGCCACCGCCCCGGCTTTAGAACAAACAAAGGTGATTTGGGGGGCTAATTCTAGTAAAGCTTTCAGCGTTACCATTCGGTTGGGATTGACGTGACCTAAAATCACATAATCCAATTGCTGTACATTTAGGCATTGCTGTAATTGAGTCAGGAAGATTTCAGTAAAGGATTCCCCTGGCGGATCAATCAGCGCTGTTTTATCGGCTTGAATTAGATAAGAGTTGGCGGTTGTACCCCGTTGTAGGGAATATTCTACCTCAAACTTGAGTCTATCCCAGGTTCGCGATCGCAAAACCGTTGTATCCGTTCCTTCAATGGCGGCGACTTGGACATCACGGGGTTTAATATCAGGTATTGTAGTCATAGATAATCAGTTGAACGAAATTAATGTTGACGTTTTAGTTTAGGGAAAAGGGAACAGCCAAGAACATGATATTCGGAACTCAGTGACCCCTTTTATCTGCCACAACCTTCGTATTGGCGTAAGGAGTTAACGGGTGATTATTAGAATCAGTAACCTGACTCATTGTCGGCTGTTTATATTGCAAGGACAACCGTTTTTCTGGGTCAATCCCATCAAATGTTGGTGGCAAATAGACTCGTACAATTAATAAAGCCGCCATCACAATTAAGAATGCACAGGCAGCTAAAATTTGAATCCAGGAGGTTTCCAAGACTCCTCGCACAATCACCTCCCGCAGCACAGAGACAATGGAAACTTCTACTGCTACTCCAATCGATACCCGCTGTTCTTGTAAGTAAATAATCAGCAGTCGGAATAACTCAACCAAAATCAGCAAGAACAGAATATCTGAAGTGACGCCAGGGAAATCTAAGGGCGGTAGCAACTCCAAAAACATTTCTCGTAGCTGAATCGCCATCAAAGCAAATAAGCCAACACAGAGGGAAATGATAAATAAGTCTTGGATTGTTTCTAGCGCCCGGACAATGTGATTTCGCTTAACCTGTTCGTACCAGTTTGGTGGCGAGGATGGTAGAGGCTCATGCATGGGAGGTTCCTTCTGTATCACTAGCCCCTAGCTTACATTGTTAACGCTTATCGCTGCAACAGTTTGTTATTTACAAATTTAATGTATGACATCAACAGATTATAGAGGGAGAGAGGCTAACGATTAAATCTTAAATATCAATAATGACGCCATCCTTGTAGTACGAGCATCTTGCTCGCTACTCGTACCCAATTTAAATACATGACAGATTAATGGGCAAACATTGGTGTACTCAGATACCGTTCTCCACCACTGGGTTGAATCACCACAATTAGGCGATCGCGATTTTCGGGACGACACCCCACCTTTAACGCAGCAGACACCGCCGCCCCTGTAGAAATGCCACTAAGAATTCCTTCCTCCTGCGCTAACTGACGCCCGATGTCATAAGCTTGCGCCTCATTCACCTGCATAATTTCGTCAATCAAATTCACCCGCAACACGTCAGGAACAAACCCCGCACCAATTCCTTGTAAATTATGGATTCCCGCAGGTTTGCCACTTAAAACCGCACTCTTAGTTGGCTCAATTGCCACAATTTTCAATTGGGGTTTTTGTTGTTTGAGATAGCGCCCCGCCCCCGTGAGTGTCCCCCCTGTGCCAACGCCTAGCACAAGAATGTCAATTTGTCCATCTGTCCCTTGCCAAATCTCTGGTCCCGTGGTTTGATAATGAATTTTCGGGTTAGCGGGATTACTAAATTGTTGTGGGGAAAAAGCATTGGGGAGAGTCGCCAATAACTCATTCGCCCGGGCGATCGCGCCAGCCATATCTGCTTTAGCAGGTGTCAGCACCACTTCTGCACCGTAGGCTTTCACCAATTGCTGACGTTCACGACTCATATTTTCTGGCATAGTTAAAATTAAGCGATATCCCTTAGCCGCACAAACCATGGCTAAACCAATACCCGTATTCCCCGATGTCGCCTCAATAATCGTCGAGACTCCCGGCTGAATCAATCCCACCTCCTCCGCCTCCGCAACCATACTAATCGCGATGCGATCTTTAATCGATTTGGCTGGATTCATCCCCTCCAGTTTTAAGACAATTGTGGCGACGCAGCCGTGACGTTGGGGAAGGCGTTGAAGTTGCACCAGGGAGGTGCTACCGATAACATCTGTAATGTTTGAGTAAATTTTCATAGATGGCAGATGGAAGTACAATTTCACTTACGATAAAGTCTTAGGGAAATAAACCTAAACGAATCCATAGTTGCCTTGCTGTTACTTGTGCTTGACTGTTCATCTCTAAATACGCGATCGCGACTCTTCCAATAGGTGTTTTCGCCACCAATTTTCCCGAATCGCTGTCTACTTGGAAATGATCATCCCACAAGTCTTGTCTGGGATGAAACAGACTAACTTCCCGATTGGATTCAGGATCGAGTCCACTGATACGAGTTCCTTTACGCAGATTGCAGGAGCGACAAGCAAGAGCCAGATTGAATTCAGCATTAGCGCCGCCTCGGTAAAGGGGTATGATGTGTTCGACTTCAAACGGAAAGTTGAAAACCAGTTCAGGAGCATGACAATATTCACAGCGATGAAAGGCACGATCAGCAACTAGAGTATAGAAAGGATTCATGGGTTCAGTTGCTGTATCAAAGCGGCGGTTCGGGCTGTGGCGGCTTTCAATTCCGCCTCGACAAGACTATCTAACTCCGCTTGTTGTTCTGGAGGTAGCATTTCTCCCTGATCGCGGGCTGTTCGCCACCGATTTATCAACTTAGATAAACGCTGTTGCTCAACTTCACTAAAAAACCAGTCAGGACGAAAGCTTTGGAGAATCAATAGAGTACCCAATTCACCTCCTTCTAGCTGGGCGGTCAATGCATCTAACGCTTCACCTGCGGTTTTACCAGTGGATTGCTTATCACCTGCAATCGCTCGATAAAGCCTCTCACCGCTTGCATCGGATACTGGCAAGATAGCAACTGTAGTCATGTCTTTACTTGAGAGTTTCTTGCTCACCAATTATAGTTTATAGTTGGTTCGTCATTGCGCTGTCTTCGCTTACCTAAACACTGAAGTTCACCCGATCATTAATTCAAAGAAAACCACGGTAAAACCAGCCATCAGCACCAAATGAGGTAAATTGTTCCAGAACGGACGTTGGGTAATTTTTAACAACGGATAGATGCTGAACGCTAAAATTGAAAGCAACGTCACCCCCTGTAAAAAACTCGCCACATCCATACTCCAGGTTAACGTTGGCAAATTCGCGCCAGAATAACCAAAAGTACGAGCAATAACGGGCAGAATCTGACCGGCTTCCGTAATTCCGGCTGGCACATAATAGGCTAAATTCGCCGCTAACATCATGGGCAGATAGGCATAAATGACCTTTAAATAATCTGGCATTTCTTTGTCAAATAAACGCGCCAGTTGATGTGTCAAATAGGTGGCGACAAAGGGAATCAACAGCAACAACGTTACCACAGGGAACGCCGTCAACAAATGCTCAGAATCTAAGGGTATATTCCCAACACCCAACCATCCCAGAATCCGGTGCGAATAGTGCATAAATACGCCGCCAAATAAGAGCAACATCAACGCCACTTCTGCCCAAAACCCTTGATGATTCTCCAATAAATCCACCGCCGGAAATCGCAAATTGAACTGTACTGAACGGTTCGGACAAGCCTTAAGACAGGTCATACATAACACACAATCTCGATTATCCTGTAACTGAGCCGGATGAGAATAGAGAGGACATCCTCCTGTGGCTTGTCCTTCATTCGGTAAGGGATTACTAAAATTAACAGGTGTCGCCTCACTACCTTTATAACAGCCAAAGGTACTGCATTGACTCCCACAAACTTGCTGAACCGATCGCACTTCAATCATAGAAAGTTTGGCAAACATCCCATTCATTCCACCAATGGGACAGAGATAGCGACACCAGAGGCGGCGTTCATAAATGACACTACAAATCACCGCACCCGCAGCAATTGCGACTAATAGCCAAGAGGACAGGTAAGGCGTATGAGGTAAATCCCAGAGTTTCTCCCACAAATAAATCGCTACAAATCCGGCAAATAACACCCAAGCGCCCCATTTATTTAACCATTTCGTGGGCCACGGTAAGAGTTGGCGCGGAAATATCCATAGGGAGACTTTTCTAATCCATTCCCCTGTAATCATAAACGGACATATTGCACACCAAAGGCGACCGACAAAGGCAAATAAAAAGAGGTAGAGGGGCCACCACCATGCCCAGAAAAAATTCAAGGTGATGCTGGCATCTCGGCTTTGCGGACCGATATATCCCATCACTGTCACTGGGATAAAAATTGCCATGACGATAAACCAGAACCGTTGGGGCCACCAGTCACTTAAGAGAAATTTACGTAACCAAGGTAGTTGGTTGAGTAAATCGACACGGAAGGCATTTTTCTTTGATTCTACAGACCAAAGAACCTGTTCTGGAATCACCGATTGTCCGGCGGGTGTCATCAAGACGGCGCGTTGCAGGATTCCTGCGAGTTCGGCAATATTTCCGGGATAATCATAACTGATTAAACGGCGCAAATTGGCTTGATCCAGTTGCAGGATTTCCTCGCGTTGGCGACAGAATTTCTGGAGGAAATAGCGAGCAAATTCGGGAATATCTCCTTTACGTTGGGGGAGGCTAAAGAGTTTGATGGTATGAACATCGACGCCAGATAGGGCGATTTTTTGGGGACTGGCGAGGATCAGGCGCACCCAGGATTGGACAAGGGGTGGCGATGAGGATTCCTCAGATTCGGGGTTGGGATTGGGGGTAAAGCTGCCTGTTTTGATAAAGTGAATTAAGCGATCGCGCTCTTGGGGGGTTAAGAGATGGATATTATCAATCAGTAAACTCCCCCGTTCCAGCAGTTCAATCACCCCCAGTTGTTCTCCCTGTTTACCAAATAGGGCATCGGTATTCACCGCACCCGCTTCAGTTTTGGGTAACTCAGCGCAGTCAATTTCGGCAAACTGACGGTTTTGCAGGGATGAACCAGCATGAATTAACCCCGCCAAGAAGGTTTTGCCACTCCCGGCTGGGGCTTGAAACATGACAGGTTTTAGGTCATCCTGGGCTTGTTGAATCTGCGATCGCAGTTTTTTGGTGGCTTTACTCGTACCGATGATATCTTCTCCCCTGGGTACGGGCTGAATATAGCGCTGTAACCCCTGAATTCTCGCCTGTTCCTTTGCCATTCGCATGGCAAAGTTGGCTAAGTCTTGCGCCAATAGGGTATTAATTGCCCCTTGAAAGTCTGGATAGGTGCGACAGAGGGTACGAAACTCAGTTTGTCCGAGGAACCAAATTTCACTCTTTGTCAGGGCGACGGCGCTGGCGCGATAGCTAGCGGTGTCTTGGTTTTCTACTAATGGCACATAGCCAAAGGTTTCCCCCGCATTGCGATAGGTAATATGGGTTCTACCCACCAGAGAATGGCGATAAATCTCCACAGTTCCCCATTTGAGTAGATACAAACCCGCTGGCTGTAATCCTTGGCGATAGATTTCGCGATTCGGTTCCACTGTCAAGGGTTGAAATGCCCTCGCCATGGCGTGAATCGCAGCATCGCTAAGTTCTCCCCAAACTCGGTGAAAACTCAACCAGTTGCAGCATTCCTGTATTGCTTGATCATCTAGAGTTATATCGATATCAGGGGTAGGTTGGAGAGGGAGTTGTTCAATCTGGCTGGCTGTCATAAAATCGCGCCTGAAAACCTCATATTCGTTTTAACTTATCGGTTATTGACAAAGGACTAATGACCAATGACCAATGACAAATAACCCGTTACAATCGACGATAACAGCGCTCAAAAGCAGGTAAATGGCGATTAGCGGAAGCGTCACGCAATTGGGAGAAAGCTGCAACGATATCAGGTTCCTGAACAAAGGATGAAAAGCGATCGTACATTTTGAGATTCTCGATTTCGCCGTCTATGCTGATTTGACAGGCGGCTTTTAGGCTATCGGGTGCCTCAATCGTTCCAGTAAACGTATCTGCTGGTACTGGCACTCCATACTTCATGAACAGGGCTGCCAATCGTTGAGCGTGTCTGGCTTCGGCGTGAACAATATTACTAAATGGTCGCACACTACCGAACTTATTGATAACTGCTTCGTAGAAAGCGCGGGCTTTATATTCATCTTCGATGGCTTCAACCAACGCGGCTTGGGTTTCGGGGTTGAGTTGATACACAACATTACTGGGTTGTTGTGACGCAGTTTCAGCGAAGGCGCTGCTGCATGTCAGCACCATTGTTCCCAAAACCACGCCAGGGAATCGACACCCTCTGCGTCGTCGCCGATGGTTGCCCGTCTCTAGGGTTGTCTGGCGATGCCGACGATGCTTGTGCTGCCTTTGGTTATGGTGAAGGTTATTCATGGAGGTTTCCCTATCTATATCTCTATCGTTGCCTGATCCAGGCATCAACGAGGGATCACGTAAATGTTCTTCTGATTATTTTATATCACTATAAAGTTATTTAACAATCTTGTGGTTTCATCCGTAGTCTTCCCCATCTCCCCCATCTCCCCCATCTCTTAACGTTTCCGTATTCCGGCGTTCGATGAGTTTTAGGAGGATTTCGCCATGGAAGGAACGACTAATCGGATAGAAGTACGCCCAAGCTAAACCGCCCATGAGGACAATAGCGGGAATCGGACCAATCAGCAGACGAATCGTCCACAACGCTGATTCTGGTTGAGTCGTGGGTAACTGTTCAGAGGTGCTGGAGATAAACCCCGACATATCTAGGGATCTACCCACGAGGAATAGTGCGATCGCGACGGCAATTTTGTGTATTTGTACAACTAAGGCATAGAAAATACCCTCCCGTCGTTGTCCGGTGTTAAATTCATCAAAATCAACCACATCAGGAAGCATTGACCAGGGTACAATATAAGCCGTAGACAAACCCAGCCCCACAAACACCGCCAGAACATACATTAATGCCACTTGATTGGGTTGTAAGAAAAACAGTCCCATCAAGGCACAGACAGTGACAGGGATACCGATACAATAGATAATCCGTTTACCCACCCGTTTGGCGATCGCACTCCAGACAAATGTCATACTTAAGGCTGTCCCTTGAACAGTGAGCGCAGTTTGGGTAAAGTGGTGATCCGGTAATCCCATCCAATGCGTCACAAAAAAGGGCAGAATCGCTGCTGTTGTTTGCAGACTTAACCACGAACACAAATAAATCCCGATCACACAAATAAACGGGAAGTTGCTAAACGCAATCCGAAACTGTTGGGTGATGGGTAAAACGGATACCTGAGTCACCGATTCCCGTTGGGCTTCAATTTGCTTATAACGCTTATAGGTGCCAACAACACACAGGAAAACGGCTAAGGTAGCGACAACTGCACAAATTGTGCCCAGAATCCGATACTCTTGAGACTCATCATCAACGTATGCAAAAATAATCTGGGCTAAACCCAGGGAAAAAATACTCGCACCGATGCTAAACGACGCTTTAAAGCTAATTAAATCAATGCGCTCATCATAGCTTTGAGTGAGTTCAGCCGCTAACGCATTATGGGTGAGAACAACCGAAGTAAACGCCGCATAAAAGAGAATCCCAACTCCCCCATAATAGGCAAACAGTAGCCATTGATTCGAGGTAGGCGGAACAAACCACTGTAAACCAAAGCCAATCCCCAAAGGAATCGCCCCAATCAGCATCCACGGGTAACGCCGCCCTAACGGAGAACGAGTGCGATCGCTCAAATACCCGATCATCGGATCGTTAATCGCATCCCAAACCTTGCCAATCAGCAAAACACTCCCCGCCAAGGTGGGATTTAACCCCGCGACATTGGTGAGGAAAAACAGCAAGAAAAAGACTAAGATATTACCCGGAATCTCTCCTCCCAGTTCTCCAACTCCATAAGCGAGTTTGGTGGGCAAATTCAAGGGTTCACTGGGAGTTTTCTGGGGAAAAGGGTTAGCCATCAGGGAAGTTTACCACTCATTTTGAGCGATCATCTCACTTCTGATGGCAGATGACAAGGTTATCCTTCGTCTTATGTCCTTCGTCTTATGTCCTTCGTCTTATGTCATTTGTCCTTTGTTTTCTTTTTCCGAATGACGTAGCTTGCTTTTCGCGAAGCGAGTAGGATAAATGACGAATTTCACTTTGTCTACAGATAGTTAATTAATTGTCGTACATTTCGGCAACTTCGTGCAGCGACTTTTCAAATTCCAGGCGCTGTTGAGCATTGCGGAGAAAATAACCGCTCATCATTGCAGAAACTAATAACCGACTCAGATTTTCGCGGTTGGTCGTAACCGTGACATTAAAATGTTCATGAGGGAGTGCGCCTAACATTCCGATTAGGTTGCGTTCCATCACCTGAACCACTTCCGGATCGGGTTTAGAGAGTTGGGCGACGGTTTCTGGATGCAGAGACTGGACATATTGCCAGAGTAAGTTACCGCCTTCGCCTTCGCCATCAAAAAATTCTGGAACTCGATTGGACAGATTGTTCATGGTAATAATCGAAATTGGGTAGTGTCGTTTGTTTTCCTATCTCTTATCTTTTACTTTAATCAATCTTCTAGTCCTCGCCTAGTGAGTGCAACCGAACACCTGTGGCGGATTTTACGACGTGATCAACTATAGACTCACATTAAATAGGTGGACACAATAAAAGCTAACGGTGAAGATCGTCATTCGTCATTCGTCATTTAGTCGGGGCGGGTTTAGTTAAATCTGGGTATAACCAAAAAGATAGTAGTGAAACCCGCCCCTACACACTCCTTATAGGCGTAGGTTTTTTATTTTAGGGTGGGGACAAGACAACCCCCCTCACTGCTTCCGCCCAACCCTGAGAACCGGGTGCGGGTGCAACTTGCCATCCTTTACCGGATAAGCCGGGATTAATTCCTTTATTTCCAGGAACAATTACCGGGCTATCCACCACTTCCAGCATCTCCAAGTCATTGGGACTATTACCTAAACCCAGGGTAGTAATTTTGGCATCAGGTCGAGCAGATTGGTAGGAATCTACTAACCACTGTACCGCTTTTCCTTTACCTGCTCCAGCACCAATCAAATGACAGAAGCGATCGCCAACAACTATCCGGTATCCTAAGTCTTGTACAATTTTGTTCAGGCGTTCTGGTGTTACCTTCTTAGGAGTCAGAAAGGGTTCGGTAAACTCCCGCGCCTTGGCTTGTTTGGCTTCATCGGAGGACAACCCTGTCAAGTGACAAATCTCGGCTTCACTCATATCCCCAAATCCCTGCAAGGGTTCATTGAGGGCGGTGGCTATTTTCTCTAATCCCTGTCTTGCTTCAGCATAAGTACAACCTAAGCGATGCAGATAATAATCCCCCCATTGGTTACTTTTGGGTAAGGTTAAGTCGTTATAATCGAGGGGAACAAAGATACCGCTACCATTTTCCACAATAAACGGATCATTGATTTGTAGGGATTGGCGTAGCGTTTCGACTTCTAGGCGTGTCTTACTGGTAACCGGAATAACCGGAACCTGATTATTCTTTAAGGTATTGAGAACAGGAATCGCATTCTGATAACTGTAAGTATCAGAATCTATAAGTGTGCCATCTAAGTCGGTGAAAATGATTAAAACGTTTGTCATTCGTTATACCCAATTTGGGTTAGGCACCCCGATTATATAGCAGTAGACACATCGATTAGGACTTTCGGCACCATTGTAGAGACGCGCCATAGCGCGTCTCTACATAAATGATGTGTCCTAACCGCTATGGCGGTTGCTATAACTCAGTCCGCGCAGGCGGACTACCCTGTCAAGTACATTTTTTATCGGTTTGCTTGTGCAAGTCAGGTTGACCCATATCCAGGGCGCGATCGCAAACCCCCCTTTCCTCTTGCTCCACAATGACCGCCCGACAAGGTTTTTGATTCACCCCGTTAGGGGCGCGATCGCAAACCCTTCCTCTTGCTCCACAATGACTCTGACTTTTGTCAAGTACAATTTATACTAAATTAGATGAGCTTACCCTGTTGAGGCTGGTTAACAAAACCAGCGTGGACGTGCTGTTTTGTTGTGTCCGACTACTTAGAATATTTTGGTTTATTTATAGATTAACAAGAACATGGAACGTGGTTTACTCTGGTTACCCTTACTCGCTGTATTTATTTGGCTAGCTTGGTCAGGTTGGAATGAATATCAAAAAGTTGAGGCATATCGTGTATGGGCAGAACAATTTGAACGGGCAAAATATGATATTTATGCGGTACTGGGACAAAAGGGGAAGAATCTGACCTGGGGAAAACCGACTCGTTCGGGTCCGGTGGATATAGAAACCTTTTCTCTGAATGATGTCCAAAGCATTAAACTGGTAGTTGATGGGCAAATTGTTACCTTAGAGAATCCGCCCAAAAAAGGTCGCGCGATCGCACTAGAGTTTCTCCTCCCAGAATCCACAGTTCAGGTTCCGTTTACCGAAATTCCTCTGGCGGTGGAGTGGGGAAAATTTCTCCGGAATTATAAATAACTTTTGTCGGAGCAGATTTCACGAAGTAGCGACTAAGAGAGTCACTCTACAATGATGTCTGATACCATGTCTAACCTCACCTAGAGCGTCGGTCAAGTATTCCGAGAAACCGGGTTTCTCGTGAGGATGACAACGAAATATCCAGCTTTCACCCAAAGAAACCCGGTTTCTAGACCGATATCCTAGATTTTCCGGTTCCCGGTTCTTCCTTCCCTGTCTAGTAACAAATGACCAATGACCAATGACAAATGACAAATTGGAACGCTAAGTCCTGAAATTCGTCTTTAAGAATAATAGTTCTGGTGCTTTTTCTATGAAACCTATCTTACCTATTTTTGCGATTATCGGATTACTCCAGAGTTGCACCACCCCGGTGAACATTTCCTCTCAAGCCATCAGGAATCCCGCTAATTGCCCTAGCCAAACTGAACCCCTACCGATCGCGTCTGCTAATGAGGAGGGACTGTATCAGCAATTTGATTATCACATTCGCGATATTATTACAGATGCTGATACGATTACATTCCAGACACAGCAGTATGATATTGTATTTTGCCGATTTGATCGCACTTGGACAGTAGAACCGGGAACGTTAGCCCCTGAATTCCAGACAGCTAATAATCCTGAACAATTCTCAGAAAATATCCAGAACCCTCCCTATCAAACTATTGAACTGAACGGAAAATCTTATCAATATCGCGTCATTCTCGAACCGAATCCCTTTGGCAATGAAGCCCAAGGAATTGAACCCGAAACGGTTGTCTTTGAACTGATTACTCCCAATAGCGAACAACCCCAACGTCACCCCCTCTATACTTTAGACCAAGTAAAGCAGGCTGAAGTCGGATTTTCCTTGGGAGTTCCGCGAATTACCTCTGCCCTCAGTTATGCGGATCGCCTATTTTTGTCCGTTGCATCGGAACAAGGGGAAGGATTTAGTGGTATCGCCACGATGGTTGGTTACAATCCCGATATGAATGAGTTGGTGGTGATTCAACCTGAAGAAATCCAAGGGCAACAAATTACTGATTTTGTCATCGCCGGAGATCCCGGCAATCCAGTCTTTTGGTTGGGAACTCAAATCAGTGGTGAAGGGAATCCCTATTTATCCGGAATGGGATTAGTCGCCTATCGTCCTTCTCCCCCTAGTCTCAAATCCGGAACAATTACCTCTTACACTGTCCGCAATAGTCCAATAGTTGGCGCAATTCCTGATCAACTGCACTTAGAAGGCGATCGCCTCTGGGTGGGAACCGGAAACGGGGTTTGCCAGGTTCGTTGGCAAGGGGCAGATAATCCTGGAAATTGGTCTTGTTGGCGATTTGCAGCAAAGGCGGAACTACCGAGTCAGGGATTACCGATTTACCGCCGTTTATTAGCGGAAACTCCAGCCGTTACCCTTGACCCAGATCAGGTGGGAGACACGGTAGAGGTGTTATGGTGGTCTCCGTTGGACTACCAAACCCAAAAAGGGCGGTATGAAGTTCGGTATGAGGATGGCTTTACCGTCACCTTAGACGAGGGGACGAGTTCTTGGTCTGAGAAATATGGGTCATCATGGCAACCTCGCCCTTGGCAACCGCCTTTCTACTGGGCGGGACACGAATGGCATTGGCAAGGCGATCGCTTTGTACGCGGTTTTGATCAAGTCGCCCTAAATTTCTTTGGTGGTGGACCTCTGGGAATTGTATCCGATCAGGATCAATGGACAGGGGAAAAGCCTGCCAATATGAACGTCTTGCGGGGTGATCTGGAAGTATTGGAATTAACAGAAACGACCACTAAGCTGAATTACCATTCAGGTTGGGTGGAGGAAGAGTTCCTCAATCCTTATTTCACGGTAGTACCCCAAAATCGTCCCTTCAATCCTCGTCCTAATCCTTTGAATGATCTTTAATCATAGATGAGCTAAATAGGGGTTGCTGAATAAGTCTTGTGGTGGGGAGAGGCAATAGGGAATAGGCAACACCTCGGCTTCGCTCGGTGTGTCATGGGCAATGGTTTCAACCCTCTGTCGAGGTAAAATTTAGTGCTGTTGTCGGCAAAAATTCCAAGCTGCAAGAGAGTGGTAGTGTAAAAACCTTGCACTTGCTAGGTGGCAAAAGGGATTAGAACCCTTGTATAGTATAGCTTCCGGATTAATTCAGCAAGCCCTAAATAGGATTGCTATATCACATACAGACGCTTCCAAAGTACCTTTGGAACACCGCTTGCTTCTTGCTCCCCTCTCCCCAGGGTGATACTGCTGGTCATTAACTGAGGGGTCTGACCCCTCCCCAAACCCCTCCCCGACGCGGGGAGGGGCTTTGATGCTCCCCCTTCCCTCGCAGGGAAGGGGGCTGGGGGGTTAGGTTTTTCCAATTCGCCAGCAGTATCCCAGGGTGGGAGAGGGGCTGGGGGTGAGGGGTTGAGAATGGGCAATACCGTACCCTTACAATGCTCCTTTCACCTCTGGCGCTGTTGCTACTTGATAAACTAGGGTGACTTGACGTTTAGAGTAGGGCGCGAGGGTCAATTTCCAGGTACAAAATCCATCATTATCGGGTTGAACTCCATTGGTCGTTTTTTTCGTTAAAACTTTACCTTGACTTGCTCTAATTCTGACACCGGAACCCGCTCTGTTATTGTAATCTCTCTCGGTTCAGCGGCAATATTAGAGAGAAATAACTGGGTTTGCGTAATCACTCGTTTCCACTGGGTTAGATGGTCTTTTTCTTGTTTTTTCGTTTGGCTACGCTGCACCCGCATGGCTTCATCAGACCCCCATCCTAAGGCAAATTTTTCTCCGGGGGCGATGAATCCAATGGCAGTTTTGCCGACAAATTCGGAAGAACGTACTAAGTCCACAGGTCCAGCGAGAATGGGACAGGTTGATGAATTAATTTGTTCGCTTTTGAGAACAACCTGACAGGATACTTCTGGCATTAAGATATATTCAATCTCAGCCTTGGACTCAAAGGAAAAAATTGGCACCCGATAGGGACGACCATCAGAGGGAATTGTTGCTTTTTGGCTAGGGCGAAGCGTCCGGACTTCGCCGCCATCATCAACACCCGGTAAGTTTACTGAATTAGTCGTTTCTCTCTGTGGAGGGGTGACACCTGTACCCAGTCCAGTGGTTTGAATTTGCTGATTTCGGGTTTCAACAATAATTTGTTTGGATTTTTCTTTGACATTTAATTTGTCATCGCTTAAAAGAGGGGGTTCAGTGCCCAGAGATGTGCGGGCAGTGGAAAAGATTAAATCAACATTTGTCCAGTCTTCTCCTGTATTTTGCCAGACACACCCATCCATCCGAAAGGATAGAGTAGCTGGTGATGAAGACCCATTAGTTGGGACTAGCAGACGGGCTTGATGCCAAGGACGCCATAAGGCATTGGGAACAACGTAATCGAAGGTAATTTCATAGTCTCCAGGGTCAGAAATCATTAAATCGGATTCAATTTTGGCGGTGTAAATTGTATCGGGACGGGATAGGGATTGGAGGTGAGTGGTTATGTCATCAATTTGCCGTCTGAGTTGTGCTTGATGTTCACCGCTGGTTAAGGTTTCTGTCCGCAATTCACGGAGTTGTTTAAACAGAATTTGCAATTGTTCCCGCCAGGTTTTGGGGTCAATTTGTCCCCAAACGGCATCAATGGGTAATTCTTGTAAGGCTTTGCTTAAGATGGTATTGACTTGTTTAAAGCAATACTTCTGATGTTGAGAGTCTTCTGAAACTATGGCGAGGTGATGCTGGTGCGATCGCAACTCGTTATACAAGGGTTGAATGTCTTCGGGTCGTTCTTCGTCTTTGACGATTATCTGGCGACGAACGCGGACATCATTAATTCTGGCATTATCATAGTTTTCTGCAAATTCTGCCCGCAGGGATTTATCGGAAAGTACGGGGGCGACATTTTCTACAGTGATGCGCCATAATCCTGATGTTAGGTTGGTTTTCCCCCGGCGTTGCACTAAGGCGCGGTCTTCGAGTAGGGTAACGAGGGTGACGGGTGCGTCGAGGGTTAAGGATTGAATGTCTTGTTGGGGTGTAATTGATGGCATAATTGACCTCTGTAAATTTTAGCGTAGTTTGTAGTAAGCACGAAGAGTGCTATAACGCCTAGCTGGAGAGGGCTAAAGCCCCTCACTACGAACGAACTATTCCCGTCGATTCCCACCGATTACTTCACTATCGGCGTAGGTTTTAATGGTGTACTGTGCTGATAATTTTGCCTGTTGTTGACCGGGTACTTTTATCCGCCAGCGATAGCCGCCTCGAATGGGTTTTCCGCGTTCTTCTTGTTCGTATTTTTGCCATTGCGGGTAAACTTTACCAAGTTCTACATCAACTTTTTCTCCTTCTTGAGGGACGGGAATCCGTTCTCGAATTTCAATCCGTGCTTCGTTGGCTAAACGGTTAGCAATGTCAATTGTAAGGTGGTGATGGAGTTCGTTGAATGCGACTAATAAATGACTGGAACGTTTTTCCTGATATGTCGTGTTTCGAGCCACTTTTATCCCTTGTTCAACGCCTAAACCTAATTCAACTTGTCCCTTGGCGGGTACGGTGGGTAATGTCGTGGATAAGATATACTCCCCATCAACATAAACATCAGCTGAACCACTTAAAAGTGGGGCATCTAGGGGATTACAAAGTTGAACAATTCGGAAAACATTTGTATCTTCACGGGGAACGACAACATAGCGCAGGTTGACATTGGTACTTTGGCTAGTTAGTGCCACAGAATGAAATTGTCCATCTGACGGAACATCTACCCGTCCATCGGCAGGGTAAGCATAATCAAAGGAACCTGCTGCTTCACGTACTGATATTCCACCAAATGGTAATGGGGTAGACAGACATTGTTGGGAAGTTGATATCGCTTGTTTGACGATTTCTAGGACATTGAATGTTACCACAAGTTGCTGTTGCTTAAGGATTGCTAGATAAACATCCTGCTGGTTTTGAAGTAGTAATTTCCCTCGCTGATTGGCATCATCTGCGCCGGGAAGTCGCATTAAATTGTAAGTCATTAGGTCATTTTTAATCCATCCAGTTGAGAAACCAAAGGCTGATTTTTGTACCCTCATGTAAATATTTTGCCCATACCGAGCCGGGATGATTTCGACGAATAAATTGACCATGCGTCTCTGAAACAGACGCTGAAACTGACCACTTTGCAATAGACGTTTGTTGATGTCTAAATCTGCCATGATTTTGATACGATTAGCCACAGCATTTTTAATCTTTTTCGGTAAGGGATCGAAGGCTTGCCGCAGTACGCCATCTTTACGAAAACGAACCCGCAAGTATTCTTCTTGGGGTTCGATGTGAATGTCGGAGACTCCCTCTTGTAAGGCTTTGATGAGAATACGATTCACAAAGTTAATTATCCCAGCACTCCCTTCATTCAAAACTTCGCCTAAGTCGCATTCTGTTTCTTCTGGTGCATCGGACGGGGTAAGACAATCCAAATCCTTACTGATGCCTATATGGTTGGCAGCTTCTTGTTCCTTCTCTTGTGCCAGCTTTTGATCCCGATATTGATTAATCAGATTCTGATAATCTTCTTGGGTAATCACCATCCGCCGTAGCCCAATTCCTTGAGGGCGGAGAATCCGGTTGAGATCATCTTGGGCATCCAGATTATCCGGATCAACCATTGCCACTAGAACGGATGGGGGTTGACCATCATTTTTGAATAACGGGACTAAACGATAGCGACTACAGATGTCAATAGGAATGAGGCTTTCAATCAGTTCCTTGACTTGGTGTCCGGAAATTTCACTAAGTTCTGGATCAAGAGATTCAACACCGTAAATTGTTTTGAGTTCAAACAGTTGCTGTTTTTTGTAATGGCGGATTAAGTCGGGTGGCAACTGACGCCCGGTAATGGCTTCAATAACATCGGTCAGAGGTCGTCCTGACTTACGGCTTTCTATCCGCGCTTGTTCTATCTGCCGTTCATCAACATAACCTAACTGTAATAATCGATTGTAGAATGAACTTTTGATTCTACTCGCTGGTTGTGTAAAGGCTCTTGGTGTTGAGGTTCTATTCTTTTGTAGATTTTCTCTTACAGTCTGTTTACCTCCTAAGTTCAACTCTTGTACTGATGACACATCAATTGAAGATGATTCCAGGTTTTGGAACTGTTCAGATACCGTGACTAACTGCGGCTTCTGGCGGTCATAATCGGCAAACAGCATTGTTGCACCAACGGGAGGTAAACGCCAACCGGATTTTCTGGGGACAGGCTGGGTACGCCCTAACCGCAGTGAGGGTAATTCTGGCAACTCACACCACGTCATCGGGTTAGCTGTTGAGAGTTCCAAGCGAACTCCAGACCAATCTTCTCCTGTGTGCTGACACAAAAAAGCCCGAACTGCGATCGCGGCGGTATTCGTGCTACTCTCTAAACGGCATAAATAGGTGGGTGTCCAGCGTGCGCCAGGAACGAAATACTCGACAATTAACTGTTGCTGGGAAACTGTCACCTCCGCCGGATAACTTAAGCTGATAATCACCGTTTTCCGCAATTCGTGCGGTTTCACCTGTTGGGCAGTTGACGCCAGTTTCTGTTTGTGTAATAACTCGTCTAAGTGGGTTTTTGCCTCCTTTAAGCTGTTCTGGGTTTCCCGTCGTTCCTGAATGCGACTACGGATTTGCTCATCTTGGAAATTCGCGATCGCTAATCGGGCGGCTAGGGGTGAAGGGGGGGGTGCTTTTCCCGGTTCTGCTTTCGGTTGATTGGGTACATGAAGCTGTTTTAGGACAGAGATTTCGTTATCAATTAGGGCAATCGTCTCTTGAA
>NZ_JAVJNP010000217.1:0-11132 GCF_040217205.1 Coleofasciculus sp. A1-SPW-01
CCGGATATCTCTGGGAAAAATGAGGGAGTTAAAGACGAGTAAAACTTTTCGGTCATCGTCAAATTAATTCCTCTTAATTAAGTTAAAAATGAGTTTGCGTAAAAATTACGCAAACTCATTTTTTTGTCCAAAGTCCAATTAAAACAATAAGCCAATAAAATTTTCGATGCAGTCCCCGTTTCTGCCAAGGTTATGGTAAGAAGGGGACAGATTAATTACACAATCCGGTGATTGCCCTTGCTGAAAACTGCCACCCTCGTTTACGTGGGAATCATGTCACCTTGGTTGTGGTGTGGCACAGCTAAAATAGGGTTTTGTTTGTAGTAAGCACTTTAGTGCTATAACGCTTAGCTGGATAGGGCTGAGGTTCCCTCACTACGAACCAATTCTCATCCATCAAATAAGGTGTGTCACGCCACTACCCGCTTTAATAAATGCCACTACTCGACCTAAGAATCGGTAGAATAAACGTAATTGGCGCTCGTTCTTCTATCGTCACGCGAACGGTGGTGGTGGTTCCTGAAGAGATGTTGAGCTCAGGTCCTTTAGAAGATGACCATTTGTAACCACTAAATGTTGTAGCATCAGGATGGAGGTCAGCGACAACTTGCATCAGTCCTGCTGGCTGATTGGATACCAAATCGGCGACTATTTCTGGATTACCGACAACCTTCGCGGCTGCTGCTTGGGTGATGGGAAAGGTGGAAATATCTTTAACGGCACCGACGATACCGCCAAAGCGTTCCCGCTTCACGGTTTGGGGTGTGATTTGTAGCGTCATACCGGGTTTAATTTTTTTGCCGTCGCCAACGGAGAAATAGGTAATTCCCACCATTTCGCTATCGGGATTTGCCGCGTCTAGGGTTCCCAAACGGGTTCCTGGGTTAACCACTTGTCCAGGATTAACCGCGAGTTCGACAATGCGTCCGCTGTGTGGGCTGATAATTTGGCTATTCTCATTTAATTGTACTTCCAGTTGGGCAATGTCGCGCTGAACGGCTTGAATTTCTTTCTGGCGCAGGGTGACGGCTTCTAAGTCTTCTTGGGCGAGATTGGCTTGGCGACTTTCGAGTGCTTGGAGTTGCGATCGCAAGTCGGCGATAGTACTTAGGTTATCACGATAGGCTTTTTCTTGCTCGGTTGCTGTAACATCGAGTTCTTTTAACTGGGTTTGGAGTTTAGAGATGGTATCCTGGTTCTCTTGAACTTGCACTTGAGCATCCAGCAGAACATCATGAGTAATCACTCGTTCGGCAAAAAGTTGCTGACGGATGTCTAATCTCTGTTGATAAATAGGAGTCATCCCCTGAACTTGCTGTAAGCTTTGTTGCAGGCTTTGGCGTTGTTGTTTCAGGGATTCATTACTGGTAGTTTTGAGCAATGGGGTTAGGGATTGGAGTTCCTGAATCCGTTGCTGGAGGTATTGGCGTTGCTGTTGAATCGAGTGTTTTTCCTGTTCAATTCGTAGGGCTTGCAGTGAACTAACGGCTTGGTTTTGGGACTGGAGTTGGGCGAGTTTAGTTCGTTGCTGTTGGAGTTGTTTTTGGAGTTCAGTTTGGTTAATGGTTCCCAGAATTTGACCTTTTTTAACGGTATCTCCTACTTCGACAGTTAAATCGGATAATTGCCCAGAATTTTTAGATTGAAGCGGTACAACATTGCTAGGATAAACCAGGACACCACGCCCTTCAATCGTGATGGGAATGCGTCCGTAAATACTCCAGAGTCCCGCAGCGGCGACTAAAGAGGTTAACGAGAGTAAAGGAAGCCAACTTTTGGGGTTGACGACTTCCATAAGTTGGTCTAGCCGTTCAGGAGAGGATAAACGTTCTAGAGATTTTTCTCGAAATAGAGTTTGTTTTTGAGTTAGCATGACTGATTCAGAAGCATCCCCCGATTTGACGTCGGGGGAGTGTTAATTACAATCCGGTTAGTTTCAGGACTAAGCTGTTATGCATTTAGTTTTTTGACCCGAAAATCTTGAAGGAATCTGGGCTTCAGAACAGCGTATAATAGTATTTACTGAACTGCGGATTTATAATCATAAATCCACCAGATACGGTTTCCAACTGTTCATCGGATAGTTCTTCCACCCCAGGGTTAGCTGCAAAGTTTTGGGTGGATTTCATCATGTGCGCTTCCTCTAAGCTTTTTCCTCCCGTTGTTAATGACAACGACTGTTGCTGAGTTTTAGATTCAGACATTTTGGCAAAAAATGAATTGATGTTAGGCATTTGATTTTCTCCGTTGTTTATTTACTACAACCTAGCGAAGTTCAGGAATTTTCCAAGGAAAATACCTACAATTACAGCCTGTATCCGTAGTGGCGTTACACCGCTAAAATAGTCGAATAGATTTGACATATTTTCTGGGGGCAAGGCTTGCACCCCTACAAAGCTAATCTATCTAATTAGCTGTGCCACGCCGCCATCAGATATTAGCGGAGGATAACGCATCATTACCGTTATCAACGGTGTAACTGCGTAAATCTTGCTCGTTTAACCTTTCTAAACTTCTGGTTAGTGATAGGCAATCCACAAAATCCCCCAACCACCAGCTACAGTTTTCAACTGTTCATCGGATAGCTCTTCCGCCCCATGGCTAGCCGTCAAATTTTGGGTAGATTTCATGGCTTGGACGTCATCTAAGCTTTTTCCTCCCGTTGTTAATGACAACGACTGTTGCTGAGTTTTAGATTGAGACATATTGAGAAAAAATGGATTGATGTTAGACATTTACTGTTCTCCGTTATTTGTTCTTTGGAATTTGAGGACTTTTCTATTGGTATAAGCTAGAATGCTCTATCTGTTACCGTCCTACTATATTAATAATAACCACCATTAATCCTGAATAAGTAGTACTATTTTTAGATGAAATAGGATATTTTTTTTGAATTAAAAGCTTGGAGAAAATTAACTTTTTTAATTAAGGTTTGCCTCATGGAGGGTGGTGGTGAAGGAAGAGGTAAAAGGGAAGATGCTATCCTGCGAAAGTGAGCAAATTAATCATAAAAAAATTAGTTGATTAGGAAAAGAGTCCCCACTTTTTAGAGCAGTAGGGACTCTGTGCGAAAAATATGTGCGGAATTTTGGTATAAAGTAAATCTCCTCCCTGGGATATCATCCTCGTCTTTGATTATTGCTTATTCTTGCGTTTCCGCAGAGTATTTGCTCCCCAAGTACCAAAGATAATAGTCCCCAAAATAGAAGAGGGTTCTGGTACCGAAGCCGTAGGGCGAACTTTCCCCCCCATCACATCATCGATAAAACTGGCATAAGTGGATACTCGCGTAACACCCGCAAATTCACCGAAACTAGCATTAGCGACTCCTTCAATGACAACATCTGTAATTGGATTGTCTGGGAACAGGCGAATGTTAATAATGCCATCTTCATCAGTATCCCAAACGTCAGAAAAACCAAAAGAGGTAATTCCGGCAACCAACTTGTTCCCTTCGTCGTCGAGGAGGAATGAGGGTCCCCCTGAATCACCTGGCGCTATACTAACTTCGTTGAATCCTAACCCTAAGTCAGGGATACCAAAGTGAACACCAAAGGCATCATTTTCCGGATTGCCGTTGTCAAAATCAAACAACAACTGGCTTGTAGTATCTTTAGGAAAGAACTCTTCAGGTAGCTGAGAAGCACCTTGAAAAATATCAATAAATGCATCAAATTGATTCTGTCCAAAGCGTTTACTGCCATCAAATAATGATTCATCGAATCCTTCAGAGCCAATGCCAGTAAGACCATATCCTACTATTGTAAAAATCTGACTAATTTCATCTGATCCTCGATAAATATCATATTGTTCAATACTTGTGGGAGCTGGTTTAGCCAGCTTCAATATAGCAATGTCACCTTCTAGAGAGAATGTATTAAAATCTGGAAACACAAAAAAATCAGTAACGGCGATTTCCTCAAACATTGTATTTGTATTGGGTAAAATCGTCCCATTTGAAGAAAAAATTGGCTCGTTATCAAGATTAAAAATTGCTGTCGTACTTCCCACTGTATCTGGATAAAATTCTCCCTCTTGGTTTATGAGACAATGGGCAGCTGTGAGCAGGTGTAACCCTCCAGGTAGAAGCGAACTACTACAAGAAAAATTTCCAGCTTCTGTTAGAGCAGCAACGCCACTAAAATCGAAAGGATCAACCAAACCACTAACTGACTCATCCGGAGTAATAATGGCTTTGGCGACTTCTCCTGTGCCTACGGTGACGAATGCTGTTCCCAGTACAGCGATTGATGCTTGCTTGAGAATTGACATGGATTCTTTATCTCCAAAACGACAATTTCCTGTTGTTCCTATCCCTGAACGGTAATCTATCCGGGTGAAAACCTGTTCTTTAATTAATACGATAAGGAAACTAACTTAAGGATGCATTCCCTTTTTGTGCCAAGGTGATGGTAGAAACTGGACAAGTTAATGGCATAATACTGTCACCACCGTTGCCGAAAACTGCAAACCCTACACTTGAGGAGAGCAATCATGATTTTCTGCATCTGAACTGTGGCACTATTGATTGGATTGGGTTTCGGCGCATCAACTCAACCTACGATTTCACGCAAGTTAGTTAAACTGTTAAGCTGTAATGCATTTAATTGGGTATTAGTAGCGAGCAAGATGCAAAGCCTGCGGCATGGCTTCGCTTAACGCACTACAAGGATTGTGCCATTATTGATATTAAGGTTTAAATGCCAAACAGCTTATCAATCAAAGGGTTTGGGAACGTAATTCCAATTGGAACAGTTCGCGAGATTCTTGTCGTACATCTCCTTCCATGGCAGCTTGCTGCAACTTCATGAAGGCATTGAGTTCGTCTGGTTCATAAGTTTTGCTTTGTAAACGCTGCCGCAGTTGTTCTTCAGCGGCTAAGGTTAGATAACCAATTGTCAATGCTTTTTGAACTAAATCACGAATCGATAGCATATTACCACCTAAACCTGAAATGAGCAGATGCTGGATTTTAGAAACAATTTTATGTTATGTCCGCTTGATTTATACTCTACAAAAATAAAAAAATGATGTACTTGTATTTTCAGTAAACTCTATGACTGAAATCAGATCATTCAGTTACAGAAAGTGATAACTAGCTTGGCATAAAAGTATAAGTAGCGACCAAAATGGTCGCACGACAAGGGTGTCGCAATTATTGACAATCCGGTTTACAGCGCTTTTCAAGTAAGTGGGTAAAGAGATCCCCGACTTCTCTAAGAAGTCGGGGATCTGGCTTGGATTTTACAGCAGTTTGCTCTGCTATGCGGTACATTGTCGATCCCCCTAAATCCCCGTGCAATAAAAGCGAAGCATCCTCTGGCTTCCCCCTTTTTAAGGGGGACGGGAGGGGGATCTGAAGGGGGACTTTGATCTACTGTACTTTATTACAGCGCAAAGCGCTGTATCTGAACTCTCAACTCTAATGGGATGGTATCTGCTGGGGAAATGCTATAGACTGGCTCTCTATTTGAATCTCAGTTGCAGCCACACCCGTTCGTTGATTCAGTTCCTCCACCACGAAGTTAGGCACTCCAGCTTGAGCCAGACAACAATCTCGCACCGCCAGCAAGAAGCCTTGAATCGCAGCGGGGGTTCCTTCCACATAGTCGGCTTTGTTTAAGAAATTGCGCCATTTTTGCTCATCGCTACCGTAACTATCAACTAAGTGCAAACCCGCTAAATATTCGGCGATGGGATCAACCGCAAAACGGATTTGGTCTTGAGCCGGACCAATAATTTGAATTAAACCCAGACGTTCTTTAAGATGATTGAGATGTTTTTCGGGTTCATCGCCTCCTAGGGCGTTGAGGGCATCTTGGCGTTTGGCTGGTGTGGGTCGATATTTGAGTCTTAGACATTCCCAAGCGATGATTTTGGCATCTTTCTGTACTGTGCAGTTATCCAATGTCTCGTTCACAACGTTTTGGTTGAGTTCATTCAAGTATGAAAGCATTAATTCAGGAATATTGTCGGGTAAATCCTGTTTACCCGTGCCTTCTTTAGCCGCAATCATCTGTTCGGCAAACAGCCTTGCCAGCAGCACTGTAATATTACGCTGTCCCACCATCAGAGAAAGTTGCCGACAGGCATCAAAGTATTCCGCATCGTCAAATAAATCCCGTTTACCCTGTTGAGTGAGGTAAGCTTCCATAAACGAGGAAAGGCGATTACCGGCAACTCGCATCGGTTGAATTTTTGTCTTGGTCACGCCACCCAGTTTTTCTGCAAATCGGGAGGTGACAATTAAACTGTTAATTGGGAAATCAGGCTGAGCCGGACAGATTGCACGGCGGGTGTCTTCGTTCATTTCGGAGAGATGATCCACAATCACCAAAATCCGCCGACGTCGTAGCAGACGTTCCAGGAGTTTATTGGGTATTTTTTCTTCGATGTCGATTAGGTCTTGCAACTGCCCATTAATGGTGTCTAAAAGTAGGGATTGCGGTGATTTATCGGCGGCTTCAACATTGAGATCCTGTTCAATGAGTACAGGTAACATCTGGTGTTTACACAGACGTTCGGTTTCATCCTCTGACATTGCCCAGCGAGCAATTTGACAGGCGAGGCTGGTTTTTCCGGCTCCTCCTTCTCCCCAGATGAGTAAGCAGTCTCGTTGTTTTTTAAAGGTGGGGCGTAATTCTTTACCGGTGAGATTGGGGAGGGTTTTACCATTGAGAGTAACGGGCATGGAAATATAGACTTGGCGGTTTTTGACGGTTTCTTTGTCCTGAAATTCGGCTTGAGCGGATTGGATATGTGCTTTGACCCAGGCATCTAGGACTCTGGGGTGATAATGAAAAAACTGGATCATCAGAGCCGTGCGAAGCGATATCTTAAAACCGCCCAGGTTTGGGGGCAATTCGATAACATCGGTGTATTTCAGGATTTGGTTGAGTTTCAACAACCACAAGGGGCGCAGCCAGAGGAGGATTGACCAAAGAGATGGAACACAGATCAGGTAGACTATTACTCCCATTGCCCAGGGATTCTGGCGAATCAAATTGGAAACGTGAGCGTTTTGTTGGTCTTTCAGGTCTGCGATCGCCCGACGTACAGCGCTAGTCTCTTCCTCTGAGAACTCCGTTTGATTAGCTTCCAGAATCTTTAGGGCTTTCTCCAATTCAGATCTTGTAGACGCTAATTCTTGGGGAGATAGTGTTTTTACGTTGTCCTGAAGGCTATCAGCCATTAGCTTCAGAGCTGAAGCTGCATTGCTACGCACATCCTTATCTGGGTCTTCGAGCGCTGCTGTTAAGTCTGGTATCGTCTCTTTGGCTTCAGCACCAATATCGCCCAAAGCATAAACGGCAGAGCTACGCATCTGCACATCCTCATCGTTGTCTTTGAGAATTGCTCTTAAGTCTGGAATCGTCTCTTTAGCATCAGCACCAATTTTTCCTAAAGCACTAACCGCATTTGAGCGCACATCTGTATCGGAGTCTTTGAGTGCTGCTTGCAAGTCAGGAACAGCGTCTTTGGCATCAGCACCGATACCTCCCAAACCATAAGCGGCGGCGCCGCGCACATACTTCTCTGGGTCTTTGAGAGCCGCTTGCAAATCGGGGACAGCCTCTTTTGCCTCAGCACCGATATTTCCCAAAGCTAAAGCCGCATACCCGCGTACATATTTATCTGCATCTTTGAGAGCCACTTTCAAGTCGGGGACAGCTTCTTTAGCCTCAACACCAATGTTACGCAAAGCTAAAGACGCACTTCTACGAACCTGTACTTCTTTGTCTTCTTTGAGCGCTACTCTCAATTGGGGAACCGCTTCCTTAGCGCCGATGACTCCCAGCGCATCAGCCGCCCAGCTCCGCACCTGTGCTTCTTTGTCGTCTTTGAGCGTTGCGACTAAACTAGGAACTGCTGCTTTGGCATCACGACCAATGGTTTCTAAAGCATAAGCCGCATAACTACGCACGTCTTTGTCTGAGTCTTGAAGTGCCGCCCTCAAATCAGGAACTGCCGCTTTCGCATCGGAACCAATAAGCCTGAGAGCATTAGCCGCACTTCTACGCACATCTTTGTCTGAGTCTTGGAGTGCCGCCCTCAAATCAGGAACCGCTGCTTTCGCATCAGCACCAATGCCCCCTAGCCCATAAGCGGCACTGCTGCGTACTCGTGCCTCTGTATCTTGGAGTGCCTGGATCAAATCAGGAACCGCGTCTTTGGCATCATGACCGATATTGCCCAGTGCTGAAGCGGCACTGCTGCGTACTCGTGCATCTGTATCTTGAAGGGTTTCTATCAAATCGGGAATAGCATCTTGAGCATCATGACCGATACTCCCCAGCGCATCAGCGGCACTGCTGCGAACTCGTGGCTCTGGGTCTTTAAGCACTACGATTAAGTCAGGAATAGCATCTTGAGCCTGAGAACCGATATTCCCTAACCCATTCGCGGCACTCCAACGGACTTGCTCTTTGTCTGATTTTAACCCTTCGAGTAGATCCGGGATAGCTGCTTTTCCAATTCTTCCCAGGGCATTAACGGCACCTTGACGAACTTGCAAATTCTCTGACTGTAAGGCTTCAATGAGTTGGGGGATAGCGGGTGAACCCAGTTTTCTTAACGCATCAACAGCGTCTTCAACCAGAAATTCATCCGCTTTTTTTAAGTTTTCAATTTCTGATGCAATTTCCGCCTTTGTTGGTTCTTGCGCCCAAGTATTACGGGTTAATCCGAATAGGGGGACAAGACAGAGAATAGTCGTTGCGATCGCGAATTGGGTTGTCCAGGCTTTTTTACCACTGAAACACCATCCTTGGGGACACTGAAGCCTTGCTGGTAATGATATCTGATTTTGTGGGGGGCTCTCATGATTACTAGGGGTGTCGCTGACAACCAAGTGATGAGATTTGGCTAGGGAGGGATTGGGTGTAGTCCCTGAAGCATGAAGTCGTTTTGAGTTTTCCATGGTAGAGCAATGAATTAAGGGTAAACTATTGAACGTCTAAAACCTAATCAGAAGTAAGTTGATAGGGTTTGCCATGGGATTGATGCGCTTTTCTCCAGGCTTGGGGTGGTATGCCGTTAAGCTGGCGAAACTGTCGAATAAAATAGCTAGTATCGAAATAGCCCACAGTTTCTGCGATCGCTTGCACGGATTGACTGGTGACCAGGAGTAAGCGACGGGCTTCTGCCATGCGCCGCTGAATAATCCAGCGACACACCGACTGTCCCGTCTGGCGTCGCACTAAGTCGGTTAAGTAAGCGGGGGAGTAACCCACGGCTTGGGCGACATCGCGCAGGCTTATTTGTTGGTGATAATTGGCTTCGATAAAGTTAAAGCATTCACTGAGTTGGGGAATGGAGGGAAAGACAACTGAATGGTTGGTTGATGAAGGGGTGTGAGCCGTAAATTCTCTAACAATAGTTCGGGTTTTGGTATCATTTTCAATGATTAGAATGGTTTTCATTAGAAACCTGATCCTGTTCTTTAATTTGAAGTCTAGGACGATTTAAATTGGGGATGGGTAACCGCTATAGCAACCGCCATAGCGGTTAAGACACATCCGGATCGTAGAGACGTTTCGTCGGAACGTCTGGAACAACAGTTCGCTTGTCCTAATCGATGTATCTACTGCTATATCATCGAGATGAGGCGCGACTTTGAACCCCTTGTTTTGGTTTAGGGTTGAAGGGTAAAGGCGTGGATTTCAAGCTCCAGACAGGGCTAATATAAGAGATACCGCGATACTTTAGTTGTCGAAATCCTGCCACAGAAAGGGCGGTTTTCAGGATAGGTTTGTGCCAAGGCTTCCCTCGATAGTTGCCAATTGTTGCGGATTCAGTGCTAGGAATTGCAGTTGGATTTTTCTGGTAAGGAACGCCACGATAACAGAGTTGCATTGGCTTAGTTTCTCCTGGGAATGGCTAAAAATTTGCTCTTTAATTAATACGATACGGAAAGAAACGAAGCGATGCATTCACTGTTTCTGCCAAGTTGATGGTAAGAATTAGACAAAGCTATGGCGCAATCCTGTCACCGCCCTTGCCGAAAACTGCCAATTAATACGCAAAACCTCTTCTATTTGTAGTGGCGTGACCCAACTAATTTGGTGCAATAGATTGGGTTCGTAGTGAGGGAACCTTAGCCCTCTCCAGATAGACGTTAGAGAACTAAAGTTCTCACTACAAACAAAGTCCTATTTTAGGTGGGTCACGCCGCCATCGTGTGTTAGCGCAGCGTAACGCACCTTGAACACTAGGTTTGAGAAAGGAGCGATCGCAAGTATTAATGTTTGGAGAGGTTGGGCAGTTAAAAATTGGGCAAGGATGTTTGTGGCGGTGCAATCAGGGTGGGTTGGATTATACAAATACACATAAGATGTAGGGGCGCACCGACGTGCGCCCTCATCTTATTGGGGAATACCCTAATGTGATAAATTGTGATTGGATAAAGTTACCTATCCCCCTAATTTAACCTCTGGTGAAATTTAGCCGGAGATAGATAAATCGGGCACGGCTTAGGGATAATTGATTCGGTAGGGGTACGATAGTATTATGCCCTGGTCTAGTTCCCTTCATCGGGTATCAGATCTATTTTGTCGTTGCGGATATTCCTGAATCAACGGGTATTGAAAGGGGGTGGGGCGTTCCCTCAAATCAGGGCGCACGTCGGTGGGGATTGGGCGCACGTCGGTGGGGATTGGGCGCACGTCGGTGGGAATAGGGCGCACGTCGGTGGGAATAGGGCGCACGTCGGTCATCCGTGTCAACTTAAGGTCGAAAACCAATGCTGGCAAGGTTTTAAACTGTGTCTATCTACTCCTCAACATTTCCCCCTCATCCCCTAACCCCTTCTCCACCCCCCTCGTTCCCCCCTACCCCCCTCGTTCCCCCCTACAAGAGGGGGGAGGAGTAAGGATGCTTCGCTTTTATGGCAGGGGGGAGGACAGCAGATGCTTCGCTTTTGTTGCACGGGAGAAGGGGGATCGGATGCTCTTGCTCCCCTCTCCCCGGCGTGGGAGAGGGGCTGGGGGTGAGGGGTTGAGCTTAAGTTGACACCAATGCACGTCGGTGCGCCCCTACGTGGATAAACGGCAAAAATCTGTTGCCAATATTATTGATCGCATTCCCGACTCATAATCAACTTCCCATTGGGTAATCGATATATCCCCGTGGGC
>NZ_JAVJNP010000218.1:0-17530 GCF_040217205.1 Coleofasciculus sp. A1-SPW-01
GCCCACGGGGATATATCGATTACCCAATGGGAAGTTGATTATGAGTCGGGAATGCGATCAATAATATTGGCAACAGATTTTTGCCGTTTATCCACGTAGGGGCGCACCGACGTGCATTGGTGTCAACTTAAGCTCAACCCCACACCCCCAGCCCCACTCCCACGCCCGGGCGAGGGGAGCAAGAGCCACCGATCCCCCATCTCCCGCGCAACAAAAGCGCAGCATCTGCTGTCCGCCCCCCTGCCATAAAAGCGAAGCATCCTTACTCCTCCCCCCTCGTGTAGGGGGGAACGAGGGGGGTAGGGGGGAACGAGGGGGGTAGGGGGGAACGAGGGGGGTAGGGGGGAACGAGGGGAGTCCGGAGTTGGGGTTAGGGGATGAGGGGGAAATGTTGAGAAGTAAAACCCGCCCCTACAGGCTTGTGTCTCTATCCCTTTCATTACTCGGACTCGGCGGATTTTCAGCCGGCTTAACCCATTTGTCGTATAAATCAGGGCGACGTTCCCGGGTTCTCTGAATCTGTTGGTCTTTGCGCCACTGGTCAATCGCCTGATGATTGCCCGATAATAAAACATCTGGAACGTGCCAACCGCGAAATTCAGCAGGGCGTGTCCACTGTGGATAGTCTAATAATCCGGCTTCAAAACTCTCTGATTTAAGGGATTCCACTTTCCCCACTGTTCCAGGGCGTAATCTCACCACCCCATTAATTAGGGCGAGTGCGGGAATTTCACCGCAGGTTAAGACAAAATCCCCTAACGATACTTCTCGCGTCACTAAATGTAAGACTCGTTCATCGACACCTTCATAATGTCCACAGATAATCACAATCTGGTCATAACCCGTCGCCAACTCCACCAACAATGGCTGGTTCATCGGTTGTCCCTGGGGCGTCATTAAAATCACCTCTCGCCGAGGTAATCGAGGTAACGACTCCACCGCCGCAAAAATCGGTTCGGGTTTCATTAACATCCCCACGCCACCTCCATAAGGTTCATCGTCAACCCGTCGGTGTTTATCGGTGGCAAAATCACGAGGATTGATTAGGTGCACTTGGGCAATTTGTTTGGTCAATGCCTTACCCAGCAGTCCTGATGCCAGGGGAGAGGTAAAGAAATCCGGAAACAGGGTGACAACATCAAAGCGCACAAGAATTGAGTAGCTGTTAAGACAAAAAAGGGTCAATAGTAACTCATAGTATAGGTAATTATTGGTATAATTTGCCATGATGATGGGGAAACAGCCGATTTCCTCTGAACGGCTCAGTGTCGTGAGTGAGCCTTCTTTGGCAGCTAAACAAGTGACCATTTCCATCGATTCACCGTATCGAGGCGGCTGTAGAGTGCATCTGATCAAAGCCAAGCGCGATGGTGTTTAGTTGTGGAGAAGCTTACCCAGGACAGCCTAAACCAGTAGTTGAGCTAGAGTCAAAATCGTAATAAAGTGACAGTTCTAGCCAAGCGCGATACTCAAGTATTGAACTCACCTTATGCCCGAACTCGACATCGACAGTATGCTGCAGTTAGACTCTCAATTCCAAGCGACGACAATGCCTCAATCGACAAAAACCGCCATCATTGTTATTGGTGGTGCGGAAGATAAAGTTCATGGACGGGAGATCCTGCAAACCTTTTTTCGTCGATCGGGTGCAGGTGAGGCGCGAATTGCGATTATTCCATCGGCGTCGCGAGAACCCGCGATTATTGGCGATCGCTATCAGCGGATTTTTGAGGATATGGGGGCAAAGGAAATTAAAGTCCTGGATGTGCGCGATCGCGCTCAAGGTTCGGATGCTGAGCTACAAGAGTATGTGGAAACCTGTACGGGTGTATTCATGACCGGTGGAGATCAACTGCGTTTGTGCGGTTTGCTCTCGGATACCCCGTTAATGGAAAAAGTCCGCCAACGGGCACATTTAGGGGAGATTACCTTAGCGGGAACCAGTGCAGGTGCGGCGGTGATGGGTCATCACATGATCGCAGGCGGTGGGAGTGGTGAGTCCCCGAATCGCTCCTTAGTCGATATGGCAACAGGGTTGGGGATTATTCCTGAAGTTATTGTCGATCAGCATTTTCTGAATCGAAATCGCATCGCCCGCTTGATGAGTGCGATCGCCATGCACCCAGATCGCTTGGGGATCGGCATCGATGAAGATACTTGTATCATCTTTGAGCGAGATGGTTGGTTACAGGTTATGGGCAAAGGTACGGTGACGATTATTGATCCCGGAGAACTGTCTCACACCAATCAAGTGGATATTGGCAGCACCGATCCCATTGGTCTACATAACCTCCGAGTCCATGTTTTATGTCATGGCGATCGCTATCATGTCTATAAACGAGCATTAATGCCAGTCAACGCCTAATGCAGAACGGCATTTTTGAGCGGGGGGATCTGGGGGAGATTTTAGCGGCTAAACTCAAAACCAGGTTCCCTTGAGCAAGCGCGTTGGGTTAAAACTCAAAAATCCTTCCAGAAAAATGTTCATAATGAACAGTTTGATGGCTTTGAACAGTCGGAAACTAGATAAGATGTCCCATCCACTCAAAACGAGTGAATCCAATCAGGGCAAGAGTAGACGACTCCCCCGATTACGTGGAGGACTTTTGAGAACGGGCAAAAATGTTGAGACAAAGTAAGTCGCGATACTTGAGAAGTCTACGCTCTAATCTGGAGATCCAGGGTAGGAGGATGTCACGTAATGTTACAGAAATTCCTAAAATAGATTTTGCACAATCCCTAGTTTGTGCTTCAAAAGCCGACATTGTGAACCATCCCCGATTTCATCACTAACTATGAGAATTCTAAAAATCCAGACGTTACGCGGTCCCAACTACTGGAGCATTCGACGCCATAAACTTATTGTCATGCGTCTTGATTTGGAGGAACTCATCGATAAACCCTCCAATGTACTTCCGGGATTCTACGAGGGACTGGTAGAGACGCTACCCAGTCTAGAGGATCATTTCTGTTCTCCGGGTGTTCGGGGTGGGTTCTTAAGTCGGGTCAAAGAAGGCACGATGATGGGGCATATTATCGAACATGTGGCGCTGGAACTTCAGGAACTGGCAGGAATGCGCGTTGGGTTTGGTCGGACTCGGGAAACTGGGACAGCCGGAATTTATCAAGTTGTTTTCGAGTACATTGACGAGCAGGCGGGTCGCTATGCGGCTAGGGCGGCTGTGCGCTTGTGCCAAAGTATTATCGATACTAGAGCCTATCCCCAACGGGAGTTAGCTCAAGACTTAAAAGACCTGAGCGAACTGGCTCGCGATGCGGCGTTAGGACCGAGTACAGAAGCCTTGGTCAAAGAAGCCGACGCCCGAGGCATTCCCTGGCTTACCCTAAGTGCCAGAGCCATGATTCAGCTTGGCTACGGGTTGCATCAGAAGCGAATTCAAGCCACCTTGAGTGATTACTCCGGAATTTTAGGGGTGGAATTAGCCTGTGATAAAGAAGGGACGAAGCAGATTTTGCTGGATGCGGGGGTTCCGGTTCCCCGAGGCACAACGGTGCTTTATTTGGACGAATTAGACAGCGCGATCGAGTATGTGGGGGGGTATCCGATTGTGATTAAACCCCTGGATGGTAATCATGGACGGGGGATTACGATTGACATCCGCAACTGGGATGAAGTGGAAAAAGCTTATGATCGCGCTAAAGATATTTCCCGTGCTGTGATTGTCGAGCGCTATTATCCCGGTTTTGACCACCGCGTCTTGGTGATTAACGGGAAAGTTGAAGCCGTCGCCCAGCGGATTCCAGCACGGGTAATTGGGGATGGTAAGTCCACGGTTGAGGAACTGATTGAACGGACGAACCGCGATCCCAATCGGGGCGACGGTCATGATAACGTCCTGACGAAAATTGTCGTCGATCATACGAGTTTGAGTGTACTAGAACGTCAGGGTTACAGTTTAGATACAGTCCTCAAAGAAGATGAGGTTTGTTATTTACGGGCAACGGCTAATCTGAGTACGGGGGGTATTGCCATAGACCGCACGGACGATATCCACCCGGAAAACGTTTGGTTAGCGGAACGGGTGGCGAAAATTATTGGTCTGGATATTGCCGGCATTGATATTGTCACGCCTGATATTAGCCAACCCCTACGGGACATTGATGGCGTGGTGGTGGAAGTAAATGCGGCACCTGGATTCCGGATGCATGTCTGTCCCTCTGAAGGTTTACCGCGCAATGTCGCCGCGCCGGTGATGGATATGCTGTTTCCACCGGGACAAGCCAGTCGGATTCCGATTCTGGCGGTGACAGGGACGAATGGGAAAACTACAACCACTCGCTTGCTTGCCCATATCTATAAGCAAACGGGTCATGTTGTTGGGTATACCACCACGGATGGGATCTACATTGGCGATCATCTGGTGGAACAAGGAGACACCACTGGACCCCAAAGCGCTCAAGTGATTCTCAAAGATCCCACGGTTGAGGTGGCGGTATTGGAAACAGCACGAGGCGGGATTCTGCGATCGGGTTTAGCCTTTGATGCTTGTGATGTGGGTGTTGTTTTAAATGTCTCGGCGGATCACTTGGGCATTGGCGATATTGATACCCTTGACCAGATGGCGCATCTTAAGAGTGTAGTGGCTGAATCGGTGAGTCCTGCTGGGTATGCCGTTCTTAATGCTGAAGATCCCCTAGTGACAGAAATGGCACAGCGCGTCAAAGGGCATGTGGCATTTTTCTCCATGAATCCCGACAATGAGGTGGTGAAAGCTCATACCCGCCAGGGAGGTTTAGCAGGGGTGTATGAAAATGGCTACCTATCATTAATCCGAGGCGAATGGACGCTGCGGATTGAGAAGGCGGAAAATATGCCTGTAACGATGAGAGGAATGGCACCGTTCCAAATTGCTAATGCCTTAGCCGCGAGTCTCGCCGCCTTTGCTCAAGGGGTTCCGATTGAGGCAATTCGTGACGCTTTGACCACATTCCGGGCGTCTGTGGCGCAGACACCGGGACGGATGAATTTATTTAATCTGGGTGAGTATCATGCCTTGGTGGATTATGCCCATAATGCTGCCAGTTATGAAGCTGTGGGCGGCTTTGTCCGCAATTGGTCTGGGGAACGGGTTGGCGTCGTTGGTGGACCAGGCGATCGCCGAGATGAGGATTTCATTAATCTGGGACGACTCTCTGCGGACATTTTTGACCGGATCATTATTAAAGAAGATGCGGATTTACGGGGACGTCCCAGTGGCGAGGCGGCGGAGTTGATTCGCAAGGGAATTCTGGAGACGAATCCGGATCGGGAGTATGAAATTATTCTCAATGAAACCGACGCGATTAATACGGCGTTAGACGGCGTGGCGTCCGGTGGTTTGGTGGTGATTTTCCCGGAAAAGGTGAGTGGGACGATTCGCTTGATTGAGGAACGGCGTCCTCTACCGGAGAATGGCTATCAATCGGTGGGTGAGTCTCCAGTGGATTTACAGCCATCGGTGGCGAACCCGAGGTGATGGGAATGTAAGTCGGTTGGGCAAGGAGAAGCAGATGCGATCGCGATCGTAGTTCTTGTCGGTTGGGTAGAGCGTAAGCGAAACCCAACAGGCTCTTAGGAGAGAAAATCGGGGCGGGTTTAGTCACATCTGGAGTGCGATCGCAACGATAAAGGTAAAACCCGCCCCTACATATATCTTTTCACTCTACTGGACTGACACAGCTAAAATTGTGGGATAGGTTTTACGGTTAAATCGGGCGCACGTCGGTGCGCCCCTACGGTTTCTTTGCCATAATTATAAATCATCTAATTATAGCATCCATCTGACGTATTAATGGGCTTGGTGACTGCTATAGCAGACATTGAGGTTTTGAAGATAATAGCAGGCAATGAAAATTCAAATCAAAAATCTTGGTGTTTTAAAGCAAGCTGAATTCACGCTTGGCGATTTGACAATCATTTGTGGTGGTAACAATACTGGCAAGACCTACGCCACTTATGCCCTGTTTGGCTTTTTGTATAGTTGGCGGCAGATATTTTCTATCGAGATAGAGTCCGATAAAATCGAACAATTACTGGCAGAAGGTGCAGCTCGTATTGATATAACCGAATATATTGAACAAGCTCAACAGATTGTTCTTCAAGGGTGTCAAGACTATACCCAGCAATTATCAAAGATTTTTGCTACATCAGCAGACCGATTCAAAGAAACCGAATTTTATGTGAATTTGGACACCAAACATATTCAGTTAAACAGTCGATTTGAGCGGAGAATGAGTACCGCGAGTTCAGATATTTTTTCAATGACTAAAAGCGAAGAAAGCACAGAACTTGTTATCACCCTTTTAGTTGAACAAGAAAAAGCAAAGATACCAGTAGATATTATTGAACGGATTATTGCTGATGCCCTTAAAGACATCATCTTTGCCCAACTTCTACCTAACCCTTTCATTGCCAGCGCTGAACGGACAGGTGCTGCCATTTTTCGCAAAGAGTTGAATTTCGCCCGTAACCGCTTACTTGAAGAAATGGGTCAGGCTGATCAGCAGATCAATCCCATAGAGCTTTTATTCAAAGATTATGAAGATTATGCACTGCCAATAAAAACCAATGTGGAGTTTACCCGAAAACTAGAAAGCCTTGTCAAAAAAAGCAGTTTTATTGTTGGTAACTATGCCGATGTATTGTCAGATTTTGCTGACATCATCGGCGGTGAGTATACCGTCAGCCGTAACGATGAACTTTATTACCTGCCAAAGGGAAAACGAGTCAAACTTTCCATGGATGAAAGTTCCAGCGCCGTGCGTTCCCTTCTCGACATCGGCTTTTACCTGAACCACGAAGCCCAGCACGGTGATTTGCTCATCGTAGACGAACCCGAACTAAACTTGCATCCCGAAAACCAGCGCCGCATTGCACGGCTCTTTGCTCGACTGGTGAACCTTGGTATTAAGGTTTTTATCACCACCCACAGCGATTATCTTATTAAAGAATTGAATACGCTGATCATGTTAAACAATGACAAACCACATCTTCAGCGTATTGCTAAAGAAGAAGGTTATCAGAAAGCGGAACTGCTCCGTGCTGAAAAGGTTAAAGTCTATATTGCAGAAGAAGCACGGATACAACTAGAGGGAAAAACGAGAAAATCTAAATACCAAACCCTTACGCCAGCCAATATCGATCCAGAATTTGGTATTGAAGCCCGCAGCTTCGATAGAACTATTGAAACAATGAACCGAATTCAGGAAGCGATTGTCTGGGGTGAGGAGTAATGTCTGATATTGCTATCCTCAAAGAGATGATTAAAGACACCGCGACAGTGCCATTAACGAAAAATAATTACGGCAAAAATCAAGTTATTCTCGAAGAAGCAACTGATTACTCTGTCACGGTTAATGGGATGCCCGATAATGATCAAGTTATTGTGATCAAAACAGATGCTTTTAGCGCACCTAATGCCATTTTTAAAGGCAATCGTGGTGAATGCAAGCGTGCAGATTTTGTCATCATTGCTGACACGGACACTAAAAAGCGCATCATCTTTATGGAACTTAAAGCGAAGAAAGACTCAGAGACAGAAATTATCCAACAATTGACTGGCGCACAGTGTTTTGTGGCGTATTGTCAGGAAATTGGTAGAAAGTTTTGGCAGCAAAAAAATTTTCTTAACAATTATCAGTCTCGTTTCGTTAGTATCGGTCATATCAACGTTCCCAAGAGAAAAACACGCATCGAACGGTCAACTGGCAATTATGATAGTCCTGAGCGGATGTTAAAAATTGACTGGCCCGATTATATTGAATTCAATCACTTGGCTGGACGTAAATAAGCGCTGAATCCTATAAAATTGGTTTAACTTCACGCTAAGTATCCTCAGTCCAAGAATTTACTGGTCGCTTCAAAAAACACTCCCCACTCCCAATACGGCAAGGGAGAGGAAGCAGAGGGAGTAGAGACGTTCCGGCGGAACGTCTGAGATCATGGAAATTCCGTTGTAGTTAATCCCGCCTTAAATCTCCTCGGTCATCACTGGGATCATTGGGCATTTGCGGGGTTACGGCTGGATTGTCTACGGTTTCCTCAGCATCGCGATCGGCAATATAACCGGGTTTCATGGTTAAATCCTTTGAGTCAACCGTTGGAGTTTGCTCTTGAGCCTTTTCCTGTTCCGGTGACGTGTTATTTGGGTCTGAACTCATTACAGCCTAATTGTTTCAACAGCTTTACCTTAACCTCTTCATCGGCAAAACTGTACTATCGCAAGGCAGAAATTCTACCTTCTTGCACTAAGTAGCTTATTTATAGTTACACAGGATTGTATCCAGAATCCGTTCATGCTGCTTGAGTTCTGTAACATCGCGGACGGTAATCGAAAAGCCATCTCCCAACTTAACCACAATCAATTCATAGCATTTCTTTTCACTATCACTTTCCCAATAAAATTCTTGTTCGAGTGGTTCTCCGGTTTCCACCACCTGCACGAACTTTTCAAACAATCCTGGGACGAGTCGATTCAGCAGTTTCTTTTGCCCTGCTTTACTCGTAAGATCTTCTCGTTTTTTCCCCAAGAGTTTGGCAAAGACGGGATTAACCAACAGATAGCGAAAGTCCTCGATTTCTCCAGTGACTAAATCCCTTACCGCTTGCATGGCGGCAATTCCATCTCTAGAACTGTTCAACAAACTGGTGAGGAGGGCGTGAGATTGGTAGAGAATTTCCGTCGTTTTTTGATGTTGCTCGATTTGTTGTCGGAGTTTGTGTTTTTGTTGTTGCAGCGTCAGGTGAGTTTCGATGCGGGCGATGACTTCTTCGGGTTGGAAGGGTTTGGTGATGTAATCCACTCCCCCAACTTGAAAGGCTTTGACTTTATCAAATACTTCGTTTAATGCACTGATAAAAATAATGGGAATGTCCGAAGTTTCTGCGTCGGCTTTCAGGGTTGAGCAGACTTGGTAGCCATCGATATCAGGCATTTTAATATCGAGTAAAATGACATCGGGGGGGGGGAAATTGCGGACGGTTTTTAATGCCATTGTGCCGTTGGTGACGCGGCGAACTTTGTACCCCTGCTTGGTTAAAATTTCGTTAAAAAAATGCAATTTTCCTACGAGATTATCAACAATTAAGATATTGCCTTTGGGGTCTTCAGTGTGGTAATTATTGCTTTGTTCTAAGAGTAAACGGCGGAAGTGATTTTTGGTGACTTTTTCGTCGAGTAAGTCTGAAAGATGTTTCCATAATCGGGAGGCTAAGTCTTTGATATGCCCCACGCTCATGTATAAGCGATCGGCGACGGTGCTGTAGGTTTCGTTGTCCCAAGCGGCTTTGAGGATTTCTTTTTCTGGTGCGGTGAGTTGTTTACCTGTTTTAGCTTGAAGGATAGATTCGACAAACTCTAGGGCTTCTTCAAGAGTCATGGGCAGTTACGATATCATCTTATCAATGTTTTTGATGCTTGCACCCCGGTTTTTATTTTAGCTGCTCATTTCTAGAAGTTCCAACCCTTAATGAAGGTCAACCCTTCTTTTTTAAGCTTTTGGGGGAAAATACGGAGAGGAAATACGCCGTTGACGTAGATAAACGTATTACAGAGTTGGCGATTGAATGAAATACATTCCAGGACGTGTCTAATAGGATATACTTCGCACGGTCAGAATTTGTCATTCTGAACGGAGCGATAGCGGAGTGAAGAATCTCACCAGATGCGTGAGCTGTAGTCCGCTACGCTCTGCATGACAAAAGCTCAGTTTGTGACCGCGAACAGTATAATTGCAGGGCTGCTACCTGATTGGGTTGAAAATTTATGTAATACGGATAAGTTTTTCGTATTACATACAGATGTGTTTTAGTGCGTGATATGGCATTCAGTGGCAACGAGCCGACTTTTCCAACTTTATGATCCGACTTTCCCGACTGACAGGGGCTAGGGCGGGGAGCCATGATAGAGACATGGAAAGGATGCAGCCTCTTGCCAAAGAGCCACTGAATCCAATCCTTAGCCGGATGAATACGGCGTCAAAGCTAGTAGATGTTCGGTGAAAAAACAACAAGTAAATCCAATCAAAAAGGAGGAATCATGCGTTTATTTTTTTGGCCGTGGTTTTAGTAATTAAACAATTAAGAGTTAACTCTTAATTGTTTAAGCTTATAAGTCTAAGCCGAGTTAAAAATCCTTACTCGGCTTAGTAAAAATTAATCTTACTGAAGATAACAAAATTAGCTAATGTAGCGCAGGCGGAATAAAACCTCACTGGGTTATAGTTTGGCGAGATTTTGGATGCAAATGAAAAAGGAACAGAAGCCTGTTTTTTGATAGTTTTCACTACCTATTGGGTTCACTACCAGTTTTTAAGTCATGTCACATTCTCAATCAGCTAGTGCATCAGGCATTCGGGGTTGCTCTGAAGAGTTAGAGAAAGCATTTTGGCAGCAATGGCAGCAGTATCAAGATTATCTTTACCGTTGCTGCATTAAATGGATGGGGGGGAACCCAACGGATGCGGAAGATGCGCTCTCGCAGGCGATGCTGAAAGCTTGGGAGAAGGTGCAAAAGTATGCGGGGAAAATTAGTAATTTTAAGGCTTGGTTGACAAGTCTGACTCATAATCTCTGCGTGGATATTCATCGAGAACGCAGTCGGGGGGCGAATCGAGTTGAGGATATAGAAGGTTACGCTTTTGGTGAGGAGCAAAGACTGGTACGGAGTGAAGATACACCAGAAATTGCAATAGAGACTGACGAGAAAAGAATTGTGATTCGCCGTGCGATTGATAATTTACCTCCTCGGTTGCGCGAGACGTTTATCCTGCATTTTTATGAGGAATTGTCTTATCCAGAGATTGCCCAACAGCAAGAGATTTCCTATCAGAATGTCTGCAAGCGTATTTCCCAGGCGCGGAAGATTTTGCAAGAGGAGTTGAGGGGATATTTTATCGAAGAGGATAAGACAGATACGGATAAATCTGTTCCACCGACTGCAACGGAGTCGGCAATTGGGGAAATGTCCGAGGGGAATGGGGGAGTTGAAGCGATTGTAGGGGAGACGGTGACGTTACCGGAAGCGGTGGAGGAAGTGGAGAGTGTTGGGGGTGAGGAAGCGCAGGAGGTAGCGCGTGATGTGCAGCACTCTGAGTCGGTGATGGTTGCGGCGACTAATGATGGGAAGGTAGAGGTAAAGAGTGATAGTTGTCGGTGCGTTGAAGCGGCGCTGGGTGAAAGGCTGCTTGCACCGATTTTGGCGTTGGCACAATTTGATGAAGAAACTGGAAGTTGGGGGAATTCCTGTCTGGTGGTGCAGAGGATGCAACAACAGTCTCTTGTGGGGAAAGTTGCAGGAGAATTTTTGCAAGCTAACAAGCCGTACCAGCATCGTTTTATTGAAACCACTGCCTTTTCCAATATTGGCAAGAAGATACAACAGGCTGGAAACGAATATGGTGGCGCAGTTTGGGGAGGAATCATCAACAAAGGAGCAGACCTGTTGAAAGCTTTCGTAGGTGATCCCTTGCGTAATTTCTAATGGAAGCGTAACAAAGCCGACTTTTCCGACTTTGATGATCCGACTTTCCCGACTGACAGGGGTGGGGGAGGGGAGCCATGATAGAGACATAGAAAGGATGCAGCCTCTTGCAAAGAGCAACTGAATCCAATTCTTAGCTGGATAAATACTGCGTCCTTAAATATAGAATCAAGCAAGATCACTTACCTAGATAGATAAACACAAAATGGTGAATATTTTAATTTTCAATGAGATGGGACAACAAGTAGCAGTAGGGTGGGCATTGCCCACCCTACTTGCTAAGGAGCTATTCCACATAGAAAATACAAAAATACAATTATAAATCGTGCCAGTATAAAAAAACGATAACCTATGGAACTAATTTGGTTTTTCAAAACCCTCAAAAAATACATTGCCGACTACAAATGGCAATTCATTTTACTCTTTATCTGCCTAATATTCGACGCCGCCTTTGACTCAATCTTCCGAGCCAGCTTAAAATTTATCATCGACGCCGCCATCGTTCCCCAAAACTACAGACTTCTCGTTCTCATCCTATCCTTGCTAGCCGTCGGAGCCTTTTTATATATCTGCATCGGCATACTCGGACTTTCCCTCGGCGCACGTTTAGGCATTGCCATCACCAACAATATCCGATACTCTCTATTCGAGCATCTGCAAAACCTTTCCATGGAGTTTTTTGGACGGCGTTCCGCCGGGGATATTGTCAAATGCCTCATGTCCGATGTCCAGAAGGTGGAAAACGGTGTCATTACCATGGGACTAACCGTGGTTATTCTAGTATTGTGTAACCTGCTGTTTTCCATAATTTTTCTCTTCTTACTCAATTGGCAATTAGCCCTACTCAGTTTAATTGGGTTAACCCTGTGCGCCATTGCCCCAGCCAAAATTGCCAGCCTCGCCACCAACGCCGGTTATCAGTTATTGCAAAAAGAAGGACAAATTGCCAACGTTGTTGAAGAGAATATCCTCTCCCAAGCCGTTGTTAAGATATTCGGACTAGAAAGCCGAATGTCCCAGGAGTTTTTCGCCCATCTAGACGCCTTAAAACAAATCTATATCCGGGCAACCTTTCTCTCCTACTTAACCCACAAAATCCCGATGGTGGGTTTTGTCCTGACGCAGATTGTGGTTTTAAGTATCGGGGCTGTCATGACCTACCAGAGTATCATTTCCGTAGGGACTCTTGCCTCCTTTCAAGTCTTCTTACTCGGATTGAATCTCAACATCCTCGGCTTATCTTCATCAATCCCTATGTTTATCGATGGCATAGCCGCCCTACGACGCATCAGCGATATTTTGTCAGAAGTTCCTACCATTCAGGATGCCCCAGATGCGATGGACTTGCCCCATTTTCACAGTGAACTTTACTTTGACAATGTTACCTTTAACTACTCCTCTGAAAGAAGCGGGGTAAAAAATCTATCCCTGAAGATTCGCCAAGGGGACTTTGCGGTATTTGTCGGTGCTTCTGGCGCGGGAAAAAGTACAATTATCAACTTACTGATGCGATTTTATGACCCGGATAAAGGACGGATTCTGTTTGATGGCGTTGATTTACGTCATGTCACAGTACGCTCCCTCCGTTCTCAAATTGGACTGGTTTCTCAGGATGTAATTCTGTTTAACTGTTCCGTGCGAGAAAACATCCGCATGGGCTATTTAGACGCCACCGATGAACAAGTAGAAGCCGCCGCTAAATCCGCCGAAATTCACAAATTTATTTTGTCCTTACCCCAAGGCTACGACACCCCAGTCGGAGACAGAGGCGGACAATTATCCGGGGGACAACGACAACGAATCGCCCTCGCCAGGGCGCTGGTGAGAGATCCCGCGATTCTGATTCTGGATGAAGCCACATCCGCCTTAGATCCTGCCACAGAAGCCGAAATCCTCGCCACCATTGAGCATATCACTCAAGACCGCACCGTGATTTTCATCACCCACCGCATGGCTCATGCGATGCGTGCGGATGTCATGTATGTGCTGGAAAACGGCGGCTTGGTGGTGAGTGGGTGACACGTAAACTACAGGAGCTTGGTAGCCCCGGTCTTTCAAGCCGGGGCGGAAAAGCGACATTGCGGCTTAAGCCGCCGTACTCTTTTTTTTTAGTGCCTTGTATGGTGTGGGTCATTCAAATAGGCTAACCTTGGGTTTGTAGACAGTCAATTAGCTATCAACCGGGAGGTGATTCTGTTGTTCGGATGCCAACAGGTTCTAATCAAGTCGGATAAAGAGACTCAGGCAATTCTTGAGTATCTTTGCTCTGAGTCAAATGACCTGTACAACTGCGCTGTGTACTATGCTCGTCAAATGTGGTTCAAAACTGGCAAAATTGTTAGCGGTTTTGATCTTACGGCTGAGATGAAAACAAACCGTCATTTCAACGCCGGATACGCCAGCTCAATGCAGCAAACTTGCATCAATGTAGGTGAGGCATTCAAGTCATTTAAGCAGTTGTTAGCTAAGTCTAAAAAGGGCGAACTGGAGCAAAAACCCAAACCGCCAAAGTACCGGAAGTCAGGCGGATTATTCACCGTGACATATCCGAAACGTTGGCTCAAACTGGCAGAAAACCAGATTCGATTCCCGTTAGGCAATCAGGTTAAGGCATGGTTTGGAATTAGTGAATTCTTTTTGCCAATGCCGTCCAACCTTGATTGGAAAGCCGTTAGAGAGGTTCGCATTCTGCCCAGAAATGGAAAGACTCTACCAATATGGGTAAAGTCAACAATCAGAAATTTGTCTCTGTTCCAACTGCCAAACTGAAAGACAGAATTGCTCAACTGTGTGAACAGTATGGGATTCGGATTGAAGAAACCGAAGAATCTTATACATCAAAAGCAAGCTTTCTCGATAACGATGAACTCCCCAAATATGGTGAAAAACCCCAGAGCTGGAAATCATCAGGTAAACGGGTAAAGCGTGGATTGTTTCGCACTGCCAACTTTGGCTATATCAATGCTGATTGCAACGGAGCCGCGAATATTCTTCGCAAAGTAAAGGCAAAACTCAGTTTAGATCTGAGTGAAGTTACTAGAGGTGCCTTGACAGCACCCATTCGTTTAAGGCTTTGGTCTTAGCGATGCTAGAATCTGCGTCTATGAAAGAGTGCAGAGTGTCAAAGAGATTTTTCCGGGTATACGATTAGGACTTTCGGCACCATAGAGACGTTCCATGGAACGTCTCTACATAAATTAGCGCTAAATCTGTCACAATATATTAAGTAAACGTTCCCATCAATGCCGTTATGCCCCAAACACACATCAGATTTGATTGGGCGATTAAAAAATTACTGAGAAACAAAGCTAATTATGGTGTTTTGGCAGGGTTCTTGAGTGAGTTATTGGGGAAACCCATCCAGATCCAATCAATCCTCGAAGGTGAAAGCAATCAACAAGCCGAGGATGACAAGCTAAATCGAGTCGATATTCTGGCTGAAAATGACCAGGGGGAATTGATTCTCATTGAAGTGCAAAACAATACAGAGCAAGATTATTTCCATCGGATGCTCTATGGCACAGCGAGATTAATTACTGACTTCCTGGAAAAAGGGCAGCCTTATGGGAAGGTCAAAAAAGTTTATTCAGTGAATGTCGTCTACTTTTCTCTGGGACAGGGAGATGATTATATTTACAAAGGAAAATTAGATTTTAAGGGTCTTCACTTAGAAGACAGGTTGGGTCTATCAATAAACCAGCAGAAGCTGTTTAATATCCAAGATGTCTATGAGATTTTCCCCGAATATTATGTGATTAAAGTCAACAACTTTAACGACGTAGCTAAGACGACCTTAGACGAATGGATCTATTTCTTGAAAAAGAGCCAAATCAAAGATGAGTTTACAGCCCAAGGTTTAGCGGAAGCGAAGGAAAATTTACTCGTCGATAGCTTGAGCGAAGAAGAAAGAGCGAACTACCTGAGATTTATGGAGAATCGGCGTTATGAAGTCAGTCTAATCGAAGGTTCGCGCTCAGAGGGAAGATTAGAGGGAATTGAGGAGGGTATAGAGCAAGGCAAACAGCAAGAAAAGATTAACATAGCCAGAATATTAAAACAAAAAGGAACTGATATTGACACAATCACAGAAGCAACAGGATTTACTAGAAAAGAGATTGAGGAACTGTAAGGGGACTTACTTATAGTAGGGACACGACATGTCGTGTCCCTACAGCGCATTTTCATTAGATGGATGCCTAACGCGCCGCTTTAGCTCTAGATGTCTCCTGGGGCATACTCTCCAGACTGAGGGGTACCATATCGCCGTTAAACGTTAGTCCTAATAACATCGGTTCCTGGGGTTGAATAAACTTGCCCGTGAGGACACACCGTTCTTCTTGCTGCGCGGTAGCCCGAATGCTGGCTCTGATATCGTAGACGGAAAAGTTGGGTCGATAATCGCCTGACTTATGCTGGACATAGTTCCAGAGGATATCTCGAATCAGGGCTTGATAGCCTTGGTTGCCAGATAGATCTTTGAGCTTCTCCTTTAACTCTCTCTCCAAGCGGATGCTGGTGACTTCCATGTCAGTGGTTGAAGTCCTAGGCGCAGTACGTATCATGTTTTTTTCCTCAACAATGTGGACAGGTTCGTAATACAAGTGTAGTATTTAAAAAGCAGTATTGAAACAAATTACCTCCTGTGAGCCTTCATCTATCCTTCTCCACCCCTTGCCCTGATACCAGTCGCCTCGGCGATTGGCGCTCAGCGGGTTTGTCGGTGGAGTTTTTTATTGGGGATGGATATCGCTGGATAGAACAGGGTACAGCCCAAATCGGAACCCTCTTTAATTCTGAGGCTGAGCATTTAATAACCATCAATCCAAAACCGGATTACAACAGCGGGAGGTACAGGCGCATCCAAGCCGTACCGATATAGGACAAGAAAACCATACCGTTTTTCAAATCCCCCGCTCTGACTCAAACAGCAGCGGGGTTTCTTATACCAAGGAGTAAAAAGCGTGACGAGTGTAACTGACGGATTAAGGCGTTCAGTGGTGGTGTTCTCCAAGAACTACCTACCCCTCAGTCGAGTCAATATGAAGCGGGCGGTGACGCTTTTGATTACGGGCAAAGCCGAACCGCTAGATTGGTTTAAGGGTCAAGAATATCCGGTGCATTCACCCAGCCTAGTTTTACTGGTTCCTGAACAGATTCGTTTGACCAAAGCTAATTGCGATCGCGTATGGAAAGTCCCGCCCGTAAATCGCCGTGAAGTCTTGCGTCGGGATAAGCATCGTTGCCAATACTGTGGTAGCCCAAAACGGCTTACCCTCGACCATGTTATCCCCCGCTCTAAGGGCGGAAACCATGGTTGGGACAATGTAGTTACCGCTTGCCAATCGTGCAACAGTCAAAAAGGCGATCGCACACCCCAGCAAGCGGGAATGACTCTACTCACCCAGCCCAAAGCGCCTATGCATCCCACTGTGGCATTTGCCGAACAGTTCTGGCGTCAACAGCACGTCCACCTGGAATAATAGGAGATATCAGGTCATGCTGAAACTTACCTACACCGAAAATAGCTTTTACCTCGAGCGTCTAGCGGGTTCTCTAGAGGAATGGGTGACTGCACGAGTCATGTTGGCTCTACGAGCCGCGTCCAGTCTCTGGGTCGAATCTAGCACCGCCTCGTTTTTACTGCCTGTGGATATGCCTCACTTGGCTGACTTGGAAAAGGCGGTTCGGCAACAACTAATCGATGAGATTTCTCTGTCGATTTGCGATGCTGATTATGTCGAAGTCACCCTGAAAGGCACTTGGATGACTTCTAATCCCCAGGGTGAAGAGGGTGTCTTTGTGGTCAAGCTGAGCGATCGCACTGAGTTTTTTCTCTGCAAACTGTGGCAGGAGTCGCAAACTTATGCCTCTGTTATCAATGAATAAGCGAGGGCGCACTGTCAGTAGTGCGCCTTCACTCTAGGTTGCTAGTGTAGTATGGAAAACTGGGATAGAGTTGTATAACTTATCGGTTATATATCAAAGCGCCTTGCAACTTTTTCAGTTTTGGCAGGAATCAACGTAAAATCAAGGGTTTTAGGTAGTAATTA
>NZ_JAVJNP010000167.1:0-27153 GCF_040217205.1 Coleofasciculus sp. A1-SPW-01
AAGAACCCAATCTGATGTTATTCGTGAGTTGATACGCAGGTTGTCAATCTCAGGGGTGTTGAACCCCATCGATTGACCGCCTATCCATCTCACGCCAATTTGAGTACAAATATGGCGTGAGGCTTCCGGCGTTCAGCTAAAGAAAAGATTAAGAAAAGGGTTTCAACCGATAACCAACGCTGTGAACCGTCTCAATCAAATCATCGGGCGCTCCCACGGCTTTGAGTTTGTGACGCAAGCTCTTAATGTGAGCTTTAACGGTATCTTCAAAGGGGGTGGCTTCGGCAGACCACAAATGCTCAATGATAAACTCACGGTTAATGATGCGCTGACTATTTCGCAAAAACAACTCTAGGCAGGAATACTCCTTCGGGGTTAAATGTACAGGCTGTTGATTATAGATTACTTCATGACAACTTGGATCAAGCTGTAATCGCTCCCACTCTAGCACTGGCGGTACTGAACATCCTCCCCGTCGCAACAGCGCTCGAATGCGAGCTAACAGTTCTGGCAAATCAACGGGTTTGACTACGTAGTCATCAGCGCCTGCATCTAAACTGTTCACCTTATCCGTGCTGGTGTCAAGGGCTGTGATCATCAGGATTGAGCCGTGATAACTGTTAGAACGCAGACGCCGACACAAACTGATACCATCTAACTTAGGGAGCATGACATCTAGCAAAATTAAGTCATAATAGAGGCTTGTAATTTGTCGCCAGCCGGCTTCCCCATCATTGACAACATCAACATCATAATTTTGATCGACAAGCGCCTCTGTGAGCGCTTCCGCGAGCGCGATATCGTCTTCCACCAACAAGATTTTCATAGCCAATTGATTGAATAAATCGGTAAGCCAACTCAAGTAGATATAGCAGATGCGCTATATCTTAATTTCTACTTTACCAGCCTTAACATTGGCTCTACTCATCCTCTAAAGCATCGATTCAGTAATCACAGTTAACTAATCGGACGAGTGACGTAGCTTGCTTCTTGTCGGGAGCGAGTATAACTAATGAAAAATGATCAATGACAAGTAACAAATGACACATTCTATCCAACCCAAAAATCTGCTTGCTGGTTTGGGTTTAGCATTACTGATTCTCAGTAGTCCGATCGCTGTTTATGTATGGCGGTTAATGGGATTTGCTCCCCCGGTGGTTCCGGCGCATCCTCTATTGTTAATCACCATCACTAACGGTTTCAGTATACTGCTACTAATTGGCATCTATTATCGCTTTTGGGTGCGACTTAGGCAACTGGAACAAGACAATGACAACAGCAGATTTTTGTCTCCAGAGATTCGCGATCGCCAACAAGCTGAGTTGCAAGAACAGAATTTTCTTTCAGTCATTCTTGATACCGCTAATGCCTTAATTACCGTTCTGGATAAACAGGGACGAATTATCAGATTTAATCATACCTGTGAACGACTAACCGGCTACTCCTTTGACGAAGTAAAGGGAAAGTATATTTGGGATTTGTTTTTAATTCCTGAAGACATTGAATCAGTAAAAACCATTATTAAAGAACTCCAAGCCTGTCACTTTCCCAACGAGCATAAAAATTACTGGATTACACGAGATGGCACTCGTCGCCTAATTTCCTGGTATAGTACAGTCCTGCTGGATGACAATCGTTCCGTCAAGTATTTCATCGGTATTGGTATTGATATCACCGAACGCCAGCAAGCCGAACAAATGCGTCGCCAACTCGAACGCCAGCAAGAACTGAGCCAACTCCAGCTACGCTTTTTTTCATTAGTGTCCCATGAATTTCGCACCCCCTTGAGTACGATTCTAGCCTCCGTTCAACTCTTACAACTTTGCTCGGATCAATTTTCTCCAGATAAAAAAATCAGAAATCTGCAACGGATCGAAGCCGCAACTCAACGCCTGCGGCAAATGTTAGATAATATCCTTATCATAAATCGTGCTGAAACGGGACAATTGGAGTTCCAGCCAAGGCGAGTGAATCTTGAACAGTTTTGTCAAGGAATTTTAGCGGAGATACTGCGTAATCCTGACAATCCGTATGATTTAAAGTTGGTTAGGCAGGCAGACTGTAGCCGTGCCTGTTTGGATGAACAGCTATTGCGTTCTATTTTGATCAATTTACTAACGAATTCGATTAAATATTCTCCGCCAGGTAGCACTATTATTTTACGGCTAAATTGTACAATAGCTGAGGTAATTTTTCAAGTTTGCGATCAGGGGATTGGCATTCTGGATGATGATATTATTCATGTATTTGAAGCCTTTTACCGTGGGAAAAATATTGATAGTATTCCGGGTTCAGGATTAGGGTTAACGGTTGCTAAAACTTGTGTTATCGTACAGGGTGGCAATATTAGCGTGACCAGTGAACCGGGAGTTGGCACAACGTTTACGGTAACAATTCCTTGCGAAGTCATAAGTCAAGTGTAGGGGCGGGTTTAGACACTGTAGGGGCGGGTTTAGACACTGTAGGGGCGGGTTTAGACACTGTAGGGGCGGGTTTAGACACTCAAGTAAGCTTGTCACCGATAACGGTTCAACAAAACCAGCCCTTGCTGATTAATTGTCACCGATAACGGTTCAACAAAACCAGCCCCTAAACATCGGTCAGGGCGGGTTTTGAACAAATATTAGTCATCAATAGCGAAAAGAAAATCCCTAAACCCGCCCCTACACAAAACCAGACCCCTTGAGACCCCTTGAGCCAAGCGAAGGGTTAAAACCAGGTTCCTGACGAACGAAGTGAAGGATCAAAACTTCACCAATCCCCCGCAAACGATAAAATAGCCAGTGTAACCAATAATTGGGACTTAACATGAATCAGCCAGTGCCAGGGAATCCCAAAGCCAACTCTGATTCTGACCAATCGATGACCACGGGTGATCCAGGTTTACGATCCTTTGCTGACCGTCTTGCTAAGAATTTGGCACGGGATACACTAATTCAAGGAACGACTGACTATCTGCGAAACGTGTTAGCCGTCGATCGCGTGGTTCTCTATTATTTCTATTACGAGTGGAAAGGTCAAGTCACCTTCGAGTCATTGAGTTCTCCCAAATACTCCATCTTCGGCTCGACTGGCGGCGATGAATGCTTTAATGACGAGTATGCCGAGTTGTATTATGCAGGACGAGTAAGAGCGATCGCAGATATTCAAGCCGAACCCATCGATCCCTGTCACCGCGACTTTTTGCATAGCCTTAAAGTACGTGCCAATTTAGTCGTACCGATCCTTACACCGCGACGGTTATGGGGATTACTCGCGGCTCATCATTGTCAAGATACCCATCCTTGGTCACCGTCTGACATTGAAGCCATGAAAAAAGCCGCCCGAACCCTAGCGACGGTTCCAGCAATTCGAGATAGCTAGATATCGATGAAAGTCAAAGTCCTAGTTCTAGCGCTGACAACTCTTACCGCACTCGTCGGTACGGCGGATTGGGCTGCAGATTTTCCCCTGAGTCGCTCCCTATTGTCACAGTGGCAATGGGGCGGCTCGGGGCAGTCACAAACCCTGCTCAAAGACCGTATTTTAGATGAAGGGGAAACAGAAGCCGCATTTCGGGCGCGGAGTTTGGCGATTCGGGAAAAGGTGGCGGCGGCGGATTTAGAGGGATTAGATACCTGGTGGCGTACTCGCACGATTAGTGATCCCCATAAATACTTACTTCCAGTTATTCTTGCCCGCCTCAGCTTAGGGGAACAATACGATCGCCAGCAAATCTGGGATATACTCTTGGGTTTAGATGAAGGAAAACCGGATCTTTATCACTTTCGCAGCCCCTACGATATTCGCATCTTCTTCTTATTCCGAGATACCATGCCCAAAGCGGTAAAAGCCTCTTACCGTAGTATGGTGGATTCGCCGCGTGTGCGCGAGTGGCTGGAACAGGGTACAGAAAATCATATGTTCATGCAGCGTATTTCCGGTTTAGCGCTGATGGATGGAAGTGGTTTCCCTACGCCTCTCCCGGCGACGGCGGCGACAAATGAGGCTTGGTTAAGGGCAGAATTAAATAAGTTCCTGACAATTGGACAGGGAGAGTTTCATTCTTCGACCTATTATGGGTATGCGATCGCAGGTTTGCTGAATCTCTATGATTTTGCCGATACTCCCGAATTGCGCCAGTTGGCGAAAGCCGCATTAGATTGGTACGCCGTTAATATGGCGGTGCGCTTCAGTTGGGGAACCGCAGGTGGTGCGGAAAGTCGCGGGTTTGATCGCGGGACGTGGGATGATAGTGGTTTGAGTGGCGTGGCTTGGATTTGGTGGGGGGATAGTTTGACCCAGAGCGGAGTCGAAGGGTTGACACCTGTTGAGCGTATGGATCGGGGTGTGACTAGGGTAGCATTACCTGCTGCATTAAGTGATTATCGTCCGCCGCCTCAATTGAGAGCGATCGCCCGTAAGGAAATCGAATTACCCTTTCAGCTTAAAGCCAGTCATCCTGGTTATTATAGTTATCACCAAGACAACCGATTTTGGGAAACCTTTTATGTGACTGAAGATTATAGTTTGGGTACATTAATTGACCCCAGTCGTTCGTATCAAGTCAAAGGCACTATTAATGCCCAATATGCTACCTATAAATTAGTCATCCGCGATCCCAAAGGACAAAACAATGCCGTTGTTAGTTTGGGTGGAACCTATCATTCAGACATGGCGACAGGGCGTTCTCCAGGTGATCAATACGTCCAAGAAAAGGGCGCAGTGATTTATCAGTTACGCTTAAATCCACGAGATCAAGCTGCCGATGTACCGGGGCGTTCTCACCTAGTTTTACCAACTCGATATGGGAAACCTCAGCGCTATAAGGATTGGTATATTTGGCGGATTGAAAATACCTTCCTTTGCGCCCGCCCTTGGGGTGAACAGATAGACTGGCAAAATCAGGTATCGGAGAAATATTCTGATTACCAGGTGTTAGCAGCAATCGGCAGGAATACCGCTTGGATTACCGATATAGCTAGTGTTGATGATTATCCCACAGTAGAGGCTTTACAGCAAGCCCTTGACCAAACTGAGATTCGCGAACGCTCCTGGGAGATAATGGGTCAGATTACCTATACCAGTTTAGCGGGCGATCGCTTACAGATCACCTATCAACCCAATCGAGGAGCGGGTTTAGCTCAAATTAATGGGAAAGAGCGAGTTCTCGACGATTGGGCGGTGTTGGATAGTCCTTATGTTCAGCAAGAATTAAATAGTGGTCTTTTAGAGGTGTTTTCTCCCCCAGGAAACTGGCGTCTGCGAGGCACATTGACAGGTCCAGAATGGGAGTAAGTAATCAGTAATAATTAGAGACTGCTGAATAAGTTTTGTGGTAGGGAGAGGGAACAGGCAACAGGCAACAGGCAACAGTTTCAACCCCCTGTTTATATCATGTCCGGTTGAATACCAATAATTACGGTGATGGGTTGAGGGGCAGAGGGGGAGATGGGGAGAAGTTTTTATTATGGGTAATTTTCTGGACAATATTAGGTAAGATGAGGGTTGAGGAACAATCGTCAGGGCGGATTTAGGAACAATCGTAGAGGCGGGTTTAGGAACAATCGTAGAGGCGGGTTTAGGGACAATTGTAGGGGCGGGTTTAGGGACAATTGTAGGGGCGGGTTTAGGGACAATTGTAGAGGCGGGTTTAGGGACAATTGTAGAGGCGGGTTTAGGGACAATTGTAGGGGCGGGTTTAGGGACACAATTCAGCTAGTCACCGATAACTGTTCAACAAAACGGGAGCATCCCGTTTTGGACAAAGCATTACCTAAAGTAACGCAATTGTAAGGGTTTCAGCCCCATTTAAAGAGCCAACGTGCCAAATTGGGATGCTCCCAACAAAACCCGCCCTCCCCAAAGCGTCCCGCTTAATTCATCAGTTCATATATCTCACTCTATCACCTGATGAAATTCCATACATAAAAGCCATACTTCCCATTCCTGATTGCGTTAAATTTCCATGAAAAAAGGAATCAGAGGAAGACAACAATCGTCTTCCACCAATGCACGTAAAAAATAGACCCCTCCATGAACAAGTTAACCCTGATGATTTGTCCCCATGATACAGCCAAAAAACCAGATCGATGGTTTCGCTTCATCCAATATTTGAATAATCAGCTTGATGTCAACGTACATTTAGAGGTTTCCCTGGATTTCGAGGATTTTCATCAACATCTCGATCAAGCCGATATTGTTTACGCCAACCCTGCTGATAGTATCCGCCTGCGGGAACAAGGCTTTTCTGCGGTGGTTCGTCCGATCAATCTCTATGATGAAGTGGTGTATATTGCCCATCAGGATATCGCCAATCCAACCTTAGATTCGCTGCACGAGGAAACCCTTGCCACTGTCAAAAGTATGCTACCGAGTAAGGTGGCTTTACATAGTCTCAAAGAAAAAGGAATTGTACCTGCACAACTGTTGGATAAATCCTCTTGGTTAGGAGTGATCAATAGTGTGTCCAAAAACGAAGCGCCTTTCGGCATTGTCTATAAAGACACCTACCAGGAACTCTCATCCAATACCAAGGCGAGGATTAATGCTTTTGCTGAATCGGAGGAAAAGGTCATCTTTCATAGTATCCATATTAGTCCCAATGCTATGGCTCATAAGAGTGAATTAGAGCGTGTTCTCTTAGAGATGAATACGACTCCAGCCGGAAAAGATGTGTTGCAAGAACTCAATATTGAAGGATGGTGTAAAACTACGTCCGAAGAAATTAGCACGGCTAAGGAAATTATGATGGCGGCTTAAACCATTCGATTCATCCCCAACCAACTTTTTAGTAGGGTCGGGGATGAATCACCGAATTCGATAAATATACGACTTATGACAGATGACAGATGACATTTAGATAATATCTGCATTATATGTTCCCTGTTGCCTGTTCTCTGACAAAATTCCATCATCGTTTTCGAGAGCGACTGATATATTGCCCATGAATATTCACTCCATAACCAGGTAGGTGAGTAATCCAGAAATCCAGCGATCGCGCGTCATCTTGCCCTGTACTACGGCAGAACCGTGATTAATCAGAAATAGAATAGAACCAACCATGGCAGCTACCTTAAGTGCTGTTGGCATAAGATTTTCGTCAACCAGTGCCGCACAGTAATCCTTGAGTGGTTTCATCATTGGCACAATTGAGAAATCATCCAATTTCGTTACAAATCTTTTTCTTTGGCTTAAAGACAGTTTTCGGGTAAAATATTAACTTCATAACATAAATCGTATTTAGCGAACCAGACTTGTACTCTAGTAGAGAAGAGTTAGACCATTATCAATGGAGATTCAGACCCCCGATTGGGTGAAGCACGCCGTCTTTTATCAAATATTTCCCGATCGCTTTGCCAAAGGCAATCCACCCCATTCGCAAGTGGCTAAAACCCTTCCCCTAGAACCCTGGGATGCCCTGCCCACTTTACAAGGCTATAAGGGCGGAGATCTTTGGGGCGTAATGGAAAAACTTGATTATTTGCAAGATTTAGGCATTAATGCCATTTACTTTACTCCCATCTTTCAATCTGCCAGTAACCACCGTTACCACACTCACGATTATTATCAGATCGACCCGGTATTAGGGGGGAATGGTACATTCATGAAACTCTTGGAAGAATGTCATCAGCGGGAGATGAAAGTCGTCCTGGATGGTGTATTTAACCATGCCAGTCGCGGCTTCTTCTTCTTCCATGACATTCTCGAAAATGGTCCTTATTCGCCGTGGTTAGATTGGTTTAAGATTGAGCGCTGGCCCCTATCAGCCTATGATGGCGACAAACCCGCTAACTATGTCGGTTGGGAAGGCAATCGGGCGTTACCTGAATTTAACCATGATAATCCCGACGTGCGGGAATATATTATGCAGGTTGCCGAATATTGGATTAAACTCGGCGTCGATGGTTGGCGCTTAGATGTCGCGTATGAGATTGAAGCGCCAGGATTTTGGCAAGAATTTCGCGATCGCATCAAAGCCATTAACCCAGATGCCTATATTGTCGGCGAAGTGTGGGTAGACTCCCGTCAGTGGCTAGATGGGACTCAATTTGACGGGGTAATGAACTACCTATTCACCGGACCCACCATTGCCTTTACCGCAGGCGATCGCGTGATTCGGGACTACGTCGAACAACCTTCTTACGAACCCTATCCGCCCCTAGATGCACCCGGTTATGCGGCTAAAATCGAGCATCTGTTACAGTTATACCCCTGGGAAATTCAACTCACCCAACTCAACCTGCTAGCCAGTCATGATACAGCCCGACTGCTATCTATTGCTGAAGGAGGGAAAAACGATCCATCCGCCGAAGCGATCGAAAGCGTTAAGCTAGCTACGCTATTACTGTTTACCTTTCTCGGTGCCCCCAGCATCTATTATGGCGATGAAGTGGGGTTACCTGGCGCATTAGATCCAGACTCCCGACGGGGTTTTCCCTTAGAATCTCAATGGAATCCAGAGATTCTCGATTGTCATCGTCAGCTTATTGCCCTGCGTCATAATCGCCCCGCACTGCGTACAGGTAGCTATCAAGTGCTGTTCGCTAAGGGAATGACGTATGTCTTTGCCCGTCAACTGGAGGCAGATGAATTAATTATTGCCGTTAATGCCGGAACCACAACCGCCCAAGTTCAGGTGGAAGTGCCGCCAGAGTTATCACCACGCCATCAAATCGTGTACGGTGACGCCAGCTTCACCTGGAATCAAAACCATTTGGCGATCGACTTACCGCCTCGGACAGGTTGTATTTTGGGTTAACTTATCCGTTCAGGCACAGGTGTAGGGGGAGTTGTCAGATCACTCCCCCATTTCCCTTATCTACTGTTTTTAGCGGATTCCCTGAGTGGAAAGTTACAGTTTTGTAAAGTATTGCTGCTTACATCCGGAAGTCACGACAGTCAGTCCTACAATAGGAGTATCCTCCAAGAGCAACTAAGACCAGCCCTAGCTCTGCTCTATTACGACACAATAGTACAGGACGGAGTAGTCAGTATGAAGCTTGTGATCCAGGGCAAGAACATTGAAATCACTGATTCAATTCGAGAATATGTTAATCAAAAAATAGAAAAAGCGGTCAATCACTTTCAAAATATGACGACTGAGGTGGACGTGCATCTCTCTGTTGCCCGTAATCCTCGGATCAACACGAAGCAAACTGCCGAAGTTACCATTTATGCCAATAAAACCGTAATTCGTGCCCAGGAGAGTAGCGAAGACTTGTATGCCAGTATCGATCTGGTTGCCGATAAGATTCAGCGCCAACTGCGTAAATACAAAGAAAAGCAGCAAAAGAAAACTCAGACCCAACCGAAAACTGGTGCTGTTATTCATGAAGCACCTGTGGTTGAGGATCTAATTGGCGATCGCACTCCCGAACTGCCCACAGAAGTCGTGCGGATGAAATATTTCGCCATGCCGCCGATGACTATCGAAGAAGCCACGGAACAGCTTCAACTGGTCGATCATGACTTCTATATGTTCCGGAATGCGAAAACTGACGAGATTAATGTCATTTATGAACGCAATCACGGCGGATATGGTGTGATTCAGCCTCGCAATGGCAATGGTCATACCAATCATACCAATGGCAAGACTGCCCAAAATGTTGAGGCGGTAACTGATACATCAACAGTTTCATAGCATCTGTTATCAAACTTGGTGTCCTCTCTTGATTCTCCCCCGAGTGACAGGCGGGGGATTATCTCATTGGTCATTGGTCATTGGTCATTGGTCATTTGTCATTCGTCATTTGTCATTTGGTCAGGGCGGGTTTTGCAGCCAAGCTAAGGAAAACCATCAATATTAGTCCCTAAACCCGCCCCTACACACAGATACACCATGGTACGTTTTTACCATGACTGTCCTCATCTGCCTCATCTCCCCCATCTTTGGGATTACCATTGAGTTGGGACTGTAGTACATCGAGGATTAGTGGCGTGGCAAGGGCAAAGATTCTAATTGTCGAAGATGAAATTATTACCGCTCAAGCCATTGCTGGTCAACTCAAACGACTGGGTTACGACGTGGTAGATATCGCCAATTCAGGTACAGCCGCCCTCGCTAAAGTCGCGCAAACTTGTCCAGATCTGGTGTTGATGGATATTGTTCTCAAACACCGAGACATGGATGGAATTGAAGCCGCCGAGCAGATTCGCAACCAATTTAAAATACCCGTCATCTACCTGACGGCACACTCCGAGGCGGCTACCTTGGCGCGTGCGAAAGTGACAGAGCCATTTGGCTATATTGTCAAGCCCTTTAATCAACGCGATTTAGGGATTACCATCGAAATTGCCCTTTATAAGCATCAAACCCAACAGCAGTTAATCGAACGCGAGGAATTTCTCTCCACGATTCTTGACTCAACCCATGATGCGGTAGTCGCAACGGATGCAACAGGCGGCATTACCTATATGAATCCTATCGCCCAAACCATAACGGGTTGGTCGTCTACTGAAGCGATGGACAAACCCGTTACTGAAGTGGTACAAATTTTCGATGAAGCCACGAATACAGTTGTGGAAAACCCGGTGATACGGCTGCTGCGGGGTGAACCTGTGCCGAATCAAGGACATAATCGCCTGTTGATTGCTAGAGATGGAACCAAAACGCCCATCGTCGATCACGTTTCCTTAATGCGCCCTAATGATGATGACATCAAGGGTGCTGTTTTAGTCGTTTGCAATATCAGCGAACGTCGTCAAGCCCAAGCCTTAGAACTGGAACGGGTTAAACTAGCCACGGAAGTCGCCGAACGTCAAAAAGCTGAAGCCGAAATTCGCAAAGCCTTAACCACTGAACAGGAATTGAGCGAACTGAAATCTCGGGTTGTGGCAATGATTTCCCACGAATACCGCACGCCCTTGGCAGTCATTTTAACCTCAACGGAACTCCTTAAACGCTACAGTACCCAGTTATCACAGGAGAAACAACAAACCTATTTAGACCGAATTCAAATGGGCGTCAAGCAGATGGCTCAACTGGTGGAAGAGGTTCTCACGTTTAATAAAGCCCAAGCTGGCGAACTTCAGTTTAATCCCGAACCGTTGAATATGGAAGACTTTTGTCTGCAATTGGTAGATGAACAGCGACTGATGGTTGGCGATCGCTATACGTTGACCTATAATCCTCAACTCTCGTCTGGTGAAGCGGAGTTGGATAAGCAGATGCTGCGACATATTGTCACCAATCTCCTCAGCAATGCGATTAAGTATTCTGCCAAAGGTACTACGGTTTCCTTGTCCCTACGCCGCGAGGATGACACCCTGATCATCCAGGTTCAAGATCAAGGGATTGGTATTCCCGAATCGGAGCAACCGCGATTATTTTCCCCCTTTTTCCGCGCCAGCAATGTCAGCACAATTGCCGGGACGGGGATGGGATTGTCTATTGTTAAAAATTGTGTAGACTTGCATCAGGGGCAGATTGCGATCGCGAGTGAGGTAGGCAAAGGGACAACGGTGACGGTGACGTTACCTGTCAACGCTAAGCCGTCGTCCGGAGATGCGACCCATTAAGACGTATCAATTGATCAAGTTTTATCCCATGTGACATACTCCTACACCAACCTGAGTACAGGTATGGTGTAGGCTTCGCAACCAATCCGGCTATTGCTTAGGAGGCGTTGCGCTTTAAGAACGGGATGCCCCTCCGCTCTATTTCTGATATTAATAGCTGCATTGTGGTCACGATCAAGACTGCACCCACAATCAGGGCAGTTGTGCCAACGCATAAACAGCTTTTTAGGTACTTTCTCGCCGCAATTGGAGCAATCCTGTGAGGTATTATGGGCGCTGACTGGGATTACCAACTTTCCCAGCATTGTCGGCTTTGTTTGTCAGTATCGACAGAAAGTTTGACCACCCAGCATCTAGCACGGATTTAGCCAATCTTGTACGAGCAAGTCCTTTGATGTTCAACTCTTCATGAGCCACTACGTCGTACTTTGACAGCAGATAATTAGCTGTCTTGAAGTGAAAGTCTTTCCGCTTGTCTGCTACTTTCTTGTGTTGTTTTCCTAGTTGCTTGATAGCTTTGAGTCTACCGTTGCCTCCCTTTTTTCTACGAGATACTCGCTTTTGGAGAACTTGCAGACGTTTTTGAGATTTGCGGTAATGTTGAGGAATAGCAATGGTTTCGCCATCAGAAGTCGTTAAAAATTCCTTCAATCCCATATCGATCCCAGCGATTCTGTCCGGGTTAAAATCTGGCTTGATTTCTGGAACTGTTTTGTCTTCGAGGGAAAGCGTTAAATAGTAACCATCAGCTTTCAATGTAACAGATGCGGTCTTGATTTTCAACCCGTCAGGAATGGGACGATGCAGTATGACTTTAATTTTCCCAAGTTTCGGTAAGTTAATCAATTTACCTTGTAGACATCCCTCTTTCATCTGAGGATAGGTAAAAGTGCGATAACGGTTACGAGCCTTAAACCGAGGTCTACCACTTCTTTTGCCATTGCTATCACCCAAAAGATACCGGTCAAATGTCACCTTCACTCGCTTAACTACATCTTGAAGGACTTGAGAATGAATCTCACCGTACCAAGGATGTGTCTCTTTGAGATGCGGTAAAGTTTTCTTTTGACTGTAGTAGTCAGGATTGTCCCTTAATTCGGGTAGGTGACAAACCAGAGGACAAGCATTAACGGAACAACGGTTTTGTTCATACCAGTTGAACCTATCTGCTAATAGATAGTTGTACTGAGCGCACAGCATTGATAGCCATCTGTCTAGTTCTGTGACTTGGTGTTTGGTTGGACGCAATCGGTACTGGTAGGCTGTTCTCACTTGCTTTCTCCTGTTTATCGACCTATGCAACAGTATACTATATGGATGAACACCTGTCAGTACAAAATGGTCACTGAGCGGAGCCGAAGTGAAAGATAAAAAACTAGAAATCAGAATTACTAGCTATGAAATGCGGCAACTAGAACAAGAAGCTACTAGGCGCGGAATGACAAAATCCGAGTTAGTTAGAAGTCTCATTGCCCGTTTTCCGGCTCCCGTGTAACTTGGTCATCTCCGTCCCTCCGATGACCCGCCTATCCATCCCGACACCAAGCGGAGTACCGCTATGGTGTGGGGCTTCCGGCGTTAAGCTAAAAAATAATCTATAATTTCACCTCAATGGGTGATAAAGCCCCGTACAATATAGTTTGATAGAATCTTTTGAGGTGGAGGTAACAGAGCAATCATGCCCGCAGCCGTTGGGACGATTGAAACGTTAGGGTTTCCTGGGGTACTTGCCGCAGCAGACGCCATGGTCAAAGCTGGCGCGGTTACCCTGGTGAAGTTTGATCGCAATGAAAGTGGTCGCTTTATGGTCAGCGTTCGGGGCAAAATATCTGAAGTTAAGGTGGCTGTAGATGCGGGTCTAGAAGCGGTGGAGAAAACACACGGCGCTGAGATAACCGGTTACTACATCATTCCTAATCCCCACGAAAATGTTGACACCGTTCTACCGATTGAATATACCAGTCAAGTTGAACAGTTTCGCTCATTTTAACTGAGTAAGAGAAGGGGAAATGTTTCAGTGACTCTATGTCTGGTTCGCGATTAAAAGCTAAAGACAAAGAGTATGTTCCTGAAAAAATACCCATAATTCGTAGAATAAGTTTTTGAGTTCATTAATTCATTGATTGAGGAGATTGGCAATGTCAATAGTAGCAGTTGGGTCAATTGAAACCAAGGGTTTTCCCGGTATATTAGCCGCCGCAGATGCTATGGTTAAAGCGGGTCGAGTGACCATAGTCGGCTATATCCGCGTTGGTAGCGCTCGTTTTAATCTGAATATTCGTGGCGATGTTTCCGAGGTAAAAACCGCCATGGATGCTGGAATTGCAGCCGTTGAAAAAACCTATGGTGCAACCTTAGAATCGTGGGTGATTATTCCCCGCCCTCATGAAAATGTGGAGTGTGTTCTGCCAATTGCGTACACAGAAGAGGTTGAGCAGTACAGAGAAGCGGTTGAGAATCCATTAGTCCAAGGTAGAGGAAACGGGTTGCAACGTTAGGAAAATAAGGAAAAGTTTTGTCTCTGGTAGGTTGAGGAATTCGCTTAAGGTAATGGTTTGATCTAGCTATATCAGGACACGATATTATCGTGCCCCTACCCCATCTCAGGGATAATTGATTGGGTAGGGGTACAGCATTGCCGTACCCTTATGATAGTTAGCGATAACCTCTCAATTTAATCAATAACAAACCTGCCTTCTGCTATATCGCGCCAGCGAATCACACCCAGGATTCAATCCACCATGATCTGTCGCCTCAACAGACTCATCATTTCTCCCGAAGCACCATAAGGAATCGGTGGACTCCATTCCCTTACCTCGGCAAACCGTAAGCGATGCAGCGTTTTGATAATGCTGTTGATCCCTTTACGGGAACCAATCACCATCACCTTAATAAATTCTTTCCTGGAAACTGGATCGCTAGAAGCCTGAATAGAAACCTGAGCAGAGGGCAATTGATTGTCATTTGGCACAAAGTACGCTTGCATTTGAGTTCACCTGATTTATACCCAATCATGTTGTTGGTTCCAACAACATCTAGATCAATTCTGCCAGATGTTGTGAGTTCCAACAACATTTACTTGCGGATCATCCTCTGACACGATTAGAGGTATGGGAAAAGCGGGAAAAGCTCTCAGACAAGCATTGAAGACATACGGCATCAGTCAAAACAAGCTAGCCGTAACTTTGAAGGTTGATCGTTCAGTTGTATTTCACTGGTTTCACGAAAATCGAGATCCCTCAGCCGAAACCGTGGTGCAGATTGCTGAGGCACTTCATAGCCTCAATCCTGATGCAGCAGCAGAATTTATCCGACTGTACGTGGGTGATTTCCTCAAGAGTGATGAGGAAGATTGAAGGGACGTTTAATGTGGTCTTAGTAGACAACATAGACAACATCAAGTCTAGCCAAATGTGATTTGACAAGAGTGAAGCTGTCAGCCAAATCGCTCTAAGCCAAGATATGCATACAGTGTAGCGATTTGTCAAAGGGGAACTTCAGGTTAACAGTGAGTCAGGGAACCAAGAATCCCCGTCTATGCAGTAGCATGGTCGGGGAGTGTCAATCCCGATAAAATATACTTAGTTCCTGATATAGGGTCTTAAAAGTGACCGTCTGGTATTTTAATATCCCTCTAATCATTCCCTGGCAATTTTAGTAAAGTTGATTCAACCCCTATGAGACGTCGAACTAACCCCATCGCTTCTATCCTGAACGCCACCACCCTAGCCATTCTCGGCGGGATTTTTATCCTGGGAATTGGCGTCGGTATCGCCTTTAGTTCCACCGCCAGTCCCAATCTGGAAAATGTAGCATCCCGTGAAGCTATTGACCGCAGTGCGCCCAATCCGGAATTATGTATCCAGTATGGTGCCAGTGCGATGGTTACAGATATGCGGGTTTTTGTTACCCTCAACCCCTTTAACGTTTACGTCACCCAGCCGAGTATGCGCCCCGGATGTGTTTTGCGCCGGAACAACTGGGCAATTTTAGAGAAACGGAACCTGGTTACTTCGGATCAAGTGAAATCCTGTAAAAATCGGATGAATACCTTTGGCTTCACCGGTCCATTGGAAGGTAATCCAGAAATTGAATGTATCTATCAGAATGAGGTAGAGGATAACTTATTCCTTACCAAACCAGGAGGAGGCAGTTCACCCTCTGAAACCGATAAGTTTTAACGCCTATCTCGCCTACCATCTAAGGTGTAGAGACGTTGCATGCAACGTCTCTACATTTTTGTGTAATCGGGCAACGAATACATTCCCTGTTCCCTGTTCCCTTCTTCTAATCCCGATGCATTAAAGGTCGCAATGCATTTAACCCAGCTACGATCGCACTCCCATTATGCACCCCTGTGGCAACTAGGGGATGAAGTCCCACCGTTGACGCCAATCCCAACGCCGCCACATTGGGAGTAACAGCTAAGGCTGTATTCTGCTTGACAATTGCCAGAGTTTGTTTACCGATCGCGATCGCATCCAGTAAACTAGCTAAGTCATTCTCCATTAGCACCACATCCGCTGTTTCCCTCGCCACCGCTGAACCATCACCAAAGGAAATCGATACATCTGCATACGCCAGCGCCACGGAATCATTTAACCCATCCCCGGTAAACGCTACCGTTTTCCCCTGTTCTTTTAACCGACGCACCACCTCAGCTTTGGTTTGGGGGAAGGCTTCGGCGTGAACCTGAGACAAGGGAATCTCTAACTCCTGCGCCACGGCTACGGCTTTAGTTTGGCTATCCCCCGTTAGCAGATGAATCTCCATGCCATACTCATGCTGCAACTGATGAATCACCCGGCGGCTTTCTAAGCGCAAGGGATCTTTATATTGAATCACCCCTTGGAATTCATCCTCACACGCCACATAAATTAAGGAAGAATCAGCCGAAATGGGACAATCTTGCTGGCACCCCCAGAGTTGACGACAACAGGGATGCTGATCATAAAAACAATCCACACTAATCCCAGCTTGCCGCAAAAAGCGATCGCTTCCTACTAATACTCTCTCACCGTCAATCTCAGCCCGCACACCTAATCCGACTTCATAATTCCACTCACCACGGGGTAAGATCTCAATACCCTGTTCCTCCACGTAACGCATTACCGCTTCAGCCACTGGATGAGTCAACCGTTGTTCTGCTGCGGCTGCAAGTTCTAAGATACGTTGTGCCGACAAGCGATTGGTTACGGTTTCCATCGCCACAACTTGAATATTCCCCTGCGTTAACGTTCCCGTCTTATCGAAAACAATCGTATCCACCTGGGCAAGTTGTTCCAATGCTCGTCCCGAACGGACTAAAATACCATGGCGCGTGGCATGGGTGAGGGCGGCAAGAAAGGTGGTGGGAATCGAGACACGCATCCCGGTAACAAAGTCTAGGGTTAGAATAGACGCTGCCCTAGCCGGATTCCGAGTAATTGCCCAAACCCCACTGGCGAGGAGAAACGCGGGCATAATTGACCGTTCTGCCAGTTGTGCCGCATAATTTTCCATGCGGGTATCATGGACGGGCGCTTGCTGGGCTAACTGAATACTCGCACCCGCGCAGGTATCTGCCCCAACTCGTTCCACTTTGATATACAATTCACCCGATCGCACTAATGTGGATGCATAGACGGTTTGTCCAGCTTCTCGTACCACAGGCATAGATTCCCCAGTGAGTTTCTGTTGATCAATCGTGGCATTTCCCCGCAATACCATGCCATCAACGGGAATTTGTTCGCCCGGATAAACGATTACAGTATCCCCAGGTTTTACCTCAGTCAATGGAACCTGCTGTTTTTCCCCATTACACTCCACCCAAGCATATTGTCCGATAGAATCGAGTAAATCCGTGGCTTGAGCCTGAGACGAACGAGCCGTGCGATCGCGGATAATATCTCCTAATTCGTGAAGTGTCATCATCAGGGCGGGTGTCAGCCAGTTTCCCTGAATTGAAGATAAAGTAATCGCCACCAAATCCAAGCTATCAATCGTGAGCCGACGTTCCCCCAGCAAACTGGTGATGGCACGTTTCGCCACAGGTAACCCCGCCACAGCGACAGAACCCGCCACCAGCGATTGAGGAATGGGCAGGCGCAACGGACCGGCTAACAGGGCGAGGAGAGTAGCCAGGGCGGGACGTTTCAATTCAGACCAATCATTTTCGTCTAGTGATTGGGGATTGGGATTTGGGGATTGGGATTCCCCAAGTAGGGCGGGTTTAGTCAAGTTAGCGGTTTCTTGGGTAACGTTATCGGTCAAACCCGCCCCTACAAATTGGCTCCCCTGCTCCCTGTCTCGTCTTCCAGAGGTTTGAATCAACTCCAGCAACACCCTACGCATCTGAACATCAGACAGCCTCTGAGTGTTATAGCCAATTACAATAGAGGCGGCGGCGCGACGAATACGCACCTGAGTTATCCCATCTTGGGACGCCATCAATGCTTCTAAACAATGGGCATAATCAGCATCATCCACCAACCGAGGCACGCGAAATCGCACCCGTCCCGGAATCGAATGCACCAAGCGACAAGCGATTCTCCCAGACGGTGCAGCCGTATTCCTTGACGGCTTTGCCCAATTGAAATAGTTGGAGTTATCATAACTTGCGTAGCTTGCGATCGCGTCCCATCGGATGTCCAGATTTACCATACTCATGCCTCAGAACTTTTGATTGGTCGTTAGGCATTTCTACTATAAAACGTTAAGGATGGTTAATTCAGAGTTGGCAATTTTTATTCACAAATTATTAAGATATTAGTCGATAATTCAACGATTTTTATGAATTTCTAGATCCATCAGGTTTCCTGAAGCCGAGGACTCCCGCGAACACGCTGAAGGAAAAGAAATTATAGCGGTACTAAGACAGATTAGGATATTCTTTACTGTTCCCTGTTCCCTGTTCCCTGTTCCCTCTTGGACTAACTGATGTCCTTTCCGTACCTCGTAGTGCTATAAGTCGTTAACCCCAACGGTTAACTGGCTTCACAACCTGTATTCGAGGTAGAACCATCTGGCATCGTCACCCCACATAAATTCGATTTTCTCAACTCAGCATCACTTAAATCAGCGCCATTGAGATTAGCGCCACTCATGTTAATATCCACAAGACGAGCGGAGTTCAAATTCGCCTCACTCAAATTCGCATTCACCAAGAAAGCCTTAAGCAGATTGGCATTACTGAGGTTAGCCCCCGTTAGATTAGCATTCTCAAAGTTAGCCTTTTCTAAGTCAGTATTGCTCAGGTTGGCGTTGATGAGCTTGGCATTGACTAAAAAAGCATGGCTCAGATTTGCCCCCGTTAGATTGACATTAAGTAGATTAGCATCGACTAAAAAAGCATGAACCAAACTTGCCCCAGTTAGATTTGCATTGACTAAATTTGCACCAATTAAATTGGTGTGATGGGTATAGACCATGTTAGCTTCTTTGTAGATATCACTACTCAGATTTGCTTCCGTGAGATTGGCTCCTTCCAGATTAGCTGCCATTAACCAAGCACCTCTCAAAGACGCATTACTGAGATCTGCATTTTGAAAGTTAGCAGAGGAGAGAAGCGTTCGACTGGTTCTCCGCGCATCCAAATTGGCTTTTCTGAGATTAGTATTTTCTAGAGTTGCCCGTTCGAGATTACTCCCTTTTAAATTAGCCTCACTCAAATCAGCATCGTTCAAATTAACTCTTGCCATATTAACATCGACCAAACGAGCAGAATGCAAATTAGCACCCTGAAGATTCACATTAACCAAGTACGCTTTAGTTAAATCTGCATTGCTGAAGTTCGCGCCAGCGAGATTTGATCCGGCTAAATTAGCACCCCCCGCTTCCCCTGCTCCCTCTGCTCCCCCTGCTTCATCGTATCTACGAAGCTGCTCAAGTATTTTTGCCAAGCTGCACTAGGGATAAAGAGTGGTAACAATTAACCCCTCCCTAACCCTCCCCTTGTCAAGGGGAGGGAACTCGAATGACTTAAACGCCTATTCGTGTTAGGTTAACCGTTGCCAAGGCTTCCACCAAACTGCGGACAGCCGCAACCATCGCCACTTCGTTGTCTAACTGATTCACCGCCGAACCAACGCCAACGCCAGCCGCGCCTGCGGCAATTGCCATAGGTACGGTGACACTGGATAAGCCAGAAGCACAGAGTACAGGTACAGATACGGCGCGAGAAATTTCCGATGCAGCGGCTAAGGTGGGAGCGGCTTTTTCAATCAAGCCCAAGGTTCCCGCCGAACGAGGTTGACTGCTCGTACCGCCTTCGGTTTGAATAATATCTGCCCCGGCTTGCACCAGTTCTTGTGCCAGTTCCACTTGCCGATCTAACGTCAGGATATGCGGAACAGTAACGGATAGAGTAATATCAGGCAAGAGCGATCGCGTCTGTTGGGTCAAGGTTAAAACCTCTGCTGCCTCAAACCGCCGCCCTTGGGCGTAGAAGCTATCGAAATTCCCAATTTCTATCAAATCTGCCCCGGCTTCCACTGCATTGACAAATCGCTGGGGTTCTACGGCAGAAACACAAATTGGTAGATTTGTCAACCCTTTTACAAGACGAATCAAATCTGGATCAGCGGCGATATCGACAAACGTCGCACCACCCCGATCCGCCGCCTTAACGGTAGCACTCACCCGTTGGGAGTCAAAGTTATTCAAGCCACTAATAACCTTGAGGACTTGGCGGTGTTCAAAAGCTTTTTGTAGTTTTGGATGCATAGTCATCGTTGCACGTCTGCTCTATATACTAACGATCTATCGTTTATTTTTGTCGAAGTTAATCGCTCAGGTCGCCTACATTTATTCATGAATAGGAAATATATATTGTGCCACTTATCGGGGCGTCGTGTAAATTTGAAGAAAGATAAGATCTTTGCCTAAACTAAGAACAGGCTGGAGAGCTTGTACCATCAGATTCTGGAAAAATGAATTTTGCGCCGGGAAACCTGTCTTCCTTCCACTCGGAAATTTTACAGCAAACCCAACTTGGTCAGCTTTGCGGTCAAAATGAACTCTTTTGCGATCGCTATGAGATCTTGCGAATGTTGGGGCGCGGTGGGTTTGGCGTGACCTTTCTCGCCAAAGATGCTGAGTTACCGGGTCAACCGCTTTGTGTGATTAAGCAACTTTGCCCCAAAGTTGATGACCCGAAAGCCTTGGAGAATGCTCGCCAGCGTTTTGAACGAGAGGCAAAAATTCTCGGCAAACTGGGTAGTCACTCTCAGATCCCCATGTTACTCGATTACTTTGAGACTGGAGAGGAATTTTTTTTAGTTCAGGAATATGTCCGTGGTTCAACCTTAGCACGGCTAGTCAGGCGGAGTGGATGTTTATCTGAGGTAGCCATCAGACAGTTTTTGGCGGAAATGCTACCCCTACTCGACTACATTCACCGCAATAACGTGATTCACCGAGATATTAAGCCACAAAATATTATCCGCTGTGAAGACGATGGTCGGCTGGTGTTGATTGACTTCGGTGCGGTCAAGGAGAAGTTGGTGCAAGCCCTCGACAGTAGCATGAAACTCGCCTCAACTCATTTTATCGGCACCGTCGGATTTGCCCCACCCGAACAGTTTTCGCTGCGCCCGGTATTTGCCAGTGATATCTACGCCCTAGGGATGACCTGTCTTTACCTGCTAACCGGAAAAGCGCCTCTAGACTTGCACAGCGATCGCCAAACCGGTGCCTTATACTGGGAACGCTTGGTGCATATCAGTCAGCCTTTGACTCAAGTGCTGCGGAAAATGACGAATGTATCGCTGACGAATCGTTATCATTCAGTTCGGCACATTCTGCAAGACCTGAATTTTAAATCACCCTACGACGATCTGGCGCAGTATTTAGTCAAACAACCCCACCCGAAAACTAGCACCTCAGCCAATCAAGATGAAAGTAGCCGCAAGGGTTATCGCACTCCCGCCGCAAAAGAGGCGATTGCCATTCGGGACTGGAAACAACGGCGAGAAAAAAAGCGGTGGCGTCCGAGTCAACCGCCATTGGGAAATTCTAAGTGAACAGAATAGTCAACCCACCAGCCTTAACCAGCGTGCCATTAAGCTTAACAATTTAAATCATGTCCTTTACCTATAATCGCACCGTCCGCTTTCAAGATACCGATGCTGCTGGTGTCGTTTACTTTGCCAATGTTTTGGCGATGTGTCACGAAGCCTATGAAGACTCTCTAGCCAAGGTGGGTATTAATCTCAAGACATTTTTTAGCCACACTGCTGTGGCTGTGCCAATTATCCACAGTAGTGTAGACTTTTTCCAGCCCATGTTTTGTGGGGACAATCTGCTGATTGATGGGATACCTCAACGGTTAAGTGATAGCAAGTTTGAAATTAAGTATCAGGTTATCGATGCTGCTTCACCGCAACGACACCTAGCAGATGCCTTAACTCGCCATGTTTGTATTGATACGAACACTCGCACTAAAATTATCTTGCCAGATGGGATGATTAATTGGTTATATAGCACTACGAAGAAACGTTAGGACATCAGTTAATCCCCACAGGGAATAGGGAATAGGGAATAGGGAACAGGGAACAGTAGAGAATGTCTTAACCTGAATGTCACTGACTTAAGCTGGGTTCGTAGTAGGCACGAAGCGTGCCAGAAGCGCTAAAGCGCTTACTACAAACTCTAAAGTCAGTGCCATTCGTCTTAACCTGCTTTACACCCCACACCCTACACCCTACACCCTACACCCTGCCCCAGTCTGTATTGCACCCAATCGAGAAGTGCCATTGTAGCCGTGCCAATTGGCAAACTGTACATATCCAGATGTTACCAAAGCTACAGATTGGGCGAGATGGATTGGTTATTTAATAGTCAATCAAAAGAGTTACCTATTATCCTATCTAAACCAAACTATATTTTTCTACTGTTGAAGTATTGACAGCAGGAGATTTAGTTATGGAATCTGTTCTTATTGTGATGCTTTTGGGTATTATATTCATGCTGGAAGTTTTAACCAGAAATGATCATGTTTAACTTGAGCTTGACTGGCAATTGAACGCTGACTTGTGCAGCAAGCCCTATTTAGCCATCGCCTAACCGCCGTACCTGAGTCGCCCAAGTGATCGGTAAACTACCCATAATCTTCATCAAATCTTCATTTCATGAAGATTGTTCGGTGAATCTACGCGAAATTGCTGATAGAACAGCCGCAAATTTTTCAGTAAGTTTACTGAAGTTATTTAGGAGGGTTTTTAGTTTATGATTTTACTTGACAGGAAGTTTTATCCCGGTGATTTTCCATCACCAAGTCATAGCTGAGTTTACCACTGGAGTCTTGCCAGTGATTGAGTAAGGTTATTTCAGGGCAATGTTTAACATAAGATTTACGTGTAATTTAACCGCCACGGCATTAGTCTTGGCACTCCTGAGTTATAGCTTAACCTCTGTGCAGGAGAGTTCAGCGCGATCCGTCAAACAAGAGCGATTTGCTCAAATTGAGAGTGGAATTAAATTAGTTGGTGTGTTTCGGGCAAAACAGTGGCGTTATCAAAAGTAGCCGGGAAATAAATTTCCGGAACCTAAAGCTTAAGTAAGCTAAAGCTTACTACGTTAAAGAATTTGAACCCGTTTTAACAGGTTTTAGCTTTCAGCCCGTAGACGCGGAGCGGCTTCTCTTAGAGTACTTTAGTTCAGGGCAACGTGCTCCTATAACGTTGCTATTCAGCTAGATTTAACCTATAGCCGGGAAATAAATTTCCGGGACCCAAAGCTTAAGTAAGCTAAAGCTTACTCCATTAAAGAATTTGAACCCGTTTTAACGGGTTTTAGCTTTCAGCCCGCTCTTGAGTTCAGGGCTTTAATTCAGGGCTAACCGCACCCGCTCCAATTCTTGCTCCAAATTCGCTAAAACATTTTGCAATAACTGTAACTGATGATGCTGAATTGTCAGTTTTAACGGCTCATTCGCTAGATTAACATTAATCACCGTTTCCGCCAATTTTTCATAAGCTTCCAAAGCAGAAACCGCCTCGCGGCTAAAACACGTTAGGTACTCTGTTGCTGCATCGGTGTAAGCTTGAGTCACTTGTTCTATATAAGACGTAGAAGATTTTGGCGGTGCAGAATCGCTAGGAGTTTTGTTTAACAAATACGTCGCCCCACCCGCAACCGCCGCACCAACGGGTCCACCAAATACCCAACCCAATCCTGTCGCGATCGCAACTGGAGTAACGCCCTTAGTTCCTTTCGCTTGGGGTGGGGGTTCCGGAAGCTTGACTTCTGGGGGTTTGGGAAAGGGAATCGTCAGATCAGGGGGAGGTTGGCGATCAAAAAATTCACTGGCTTGATGCACCCATTTAACAATTCCCTGTTGATGGTTCTGAATCGCCTCTTTAAAACCACCTTGTTCCCATAGATTAAATGTACCCTGCTGAAGCGCTGTAACCAGTTCTGATTGATAGCGTTCTAAAAGTTTCGGTAAATAGAGCCATCCTTGGAAATCAGACACACTGGCGGCGAATCCTTTTTTTATTAGGTTTTGTGCTTTTTGTTTAATCTCTAATTTGGTTTGATGCTTTTGTTCAGCCACGGTGATTTCAGCAGAAACGGCTTGCACTTTGACAGTTGCAGCCTGTTGGATTTGAGACGCGATCGCTTGCACACGGGGAAAGCGGAAGGCGAGGCTCTCATGGCGCGTGGCGACAATGCTTTGCAGCGCCGATTCCAACATATCTAACCCCGTGGTTTGGGCGGCGGCGGTATCGCCTTTGAGTCGATAGCGTAAGGCGGGGAGAGCATCGACGCGATAGATATTACTGATATTATTCGGAAGTTGCGATCGGAAACTTTCTGCCACAAATAGCAAACGGTTATAGACTTGTTTCTGCTCATTTGGTTCCAATAAATTCAGGAAATTAACCACAAAAACCACCGTAGTAATTCCCCGATCCAACAACCAATCTCTCAGGTGTTCTCGCTCCCCTAATGTCATCAACTTACGACCATCGAGAACCTGAACAATTAAATCAGCCGAGAGCAGTTGGTCGCGAACTAAAGCGTCCTGGGCTTTCCGATCATCCGTTCCCGGTAAATCCAGCAATTCTACCCCCGTTTTTAGGAACGGATGGGGACAAAAAACCTCAACATTCGTCACATCCTCCCGCATCCGCCGTTGGTCATCTAATATGGCAAACTGTTTCAGGACATCTGTACCGTTCTCGCTGATTTGTTGACCATTAGAGAGCGTAATGCGCGTGTGTAATTCGTTCCCGTAACCGATATGAATCGCTGCACCTGTGGTGGGGATTAAATCGATAGGTAGGGTACGTTTACCCAATAAAGCATTGAGTAGGGTTGATTTCCCGTAATTAAACGGACCAAAAACAGCAATGCGGAAAATCGGATTCTCCAGATAATCGCAGAGTGCGATCGCGTCTTGGCGGAGTTGGGCATTTTGTTCCCCATCCAGCAACCCAATTGCCGATCGCAGCGTGTTAGCAAGTTCGCGGAAAACGTCCTGTTCCATTGGTCATTCGTCTTATGTCTTATGTCTTATGTCAGAGTTTGAGGAATCTTTATCTAACTTAGTAGAGTTGGGTTTATTTCCATCAACCGTAACTAAGGGTACACTATTTTTCTGATAGAAGGGGGTTCAATCCTTTAACATGATAGACAGTAACTATTACAGATTTCATCATGATCAAAGCGTATGCCGCTCATGAACCCGGAGGACAACTCCAACCCTTCGAGTACGATCCCGGTACTCTCGGTGATGAAGAGGTAGAGATTAAGGTCGAGTATTGTGGGATTTGTCACAGTGATCTGAGTATGCTGGACAATGAGTGGGGAATGACCGAGTACCCCTTTGTTCCAGGTCATGAAGTTGTGGGTACAATTGCTGCATTGGGCGATAAAGTCACCACGCTCAACCTAGGACAACGAGTTGGATTAGGGTGGTTTTCGGGTTCCTGCATGACGTGTGAATGGTGTATGTCAGGAAATCACAACCTTTGCTCGAACGCAGAAGGGACAATTGTCAGTCGTCATGGTGGATTCGCGGATAAGGTTCGTGCGGATTACAGTTGGGTGGTTCCCCTACCTGATGGGATCAATCCCGCTACCGCAGGTCCGTTGTTCTGCGGCGGGATTACCGTATTTAACCCGATTGTTCAGTTTGACATTAAACCGAGCGATCGCGTTGGCGTAATTGGTATTGGTGGATTAGGTCATATCGCTTTGGGTTTCCTCCAGGCTTGGGGGTGTGAGATCACAGCATTTTCCAGTAGTCCTGATAAAGAAGCAGAAGCACGGGAATTGGGAGCCACTCATTTTATCAATTCGGGCGATCCCAAAGCCTTGGAATCCGTGCAGAATTCCTTTGATTTTATTCTCTCCACGGCTAGTGCTGACCTCGATTGGAACGCCTACATTGCTGCATTACGTCCCAAAGGTCGGTTACACTTTGTTGGAGTCATCCCCAATCCCCTGTCTACCCCAATTTTTCCCTTAATTGCCGGTCAAAAGTCAATTTCAGCGAGTCCACTGGGGAGTCCAGTCACCATTACTCGGATGCTGGATTTCGCCGCACGACAGGGCGTTGAACCCATTACCGAAACCTTCAGCTTTGAGCAGGTGAATGAGGCGATGGAAAAACTGCGCCATGGTAAACCGCGCTATCGCTTGGTTTTAAAGCATTCATGAAAAGCACTGATCCTTGGTCAGATGATTATTACACCTTGGATGTAGAAGGATTGATGCAGACGGTGGGATTTGAACATCACGTCACCGTGGCGAGTGAGCCGCGACATCGCACCATTATAGGTCGAAAGCCGGAGGAAGGATAGAGCGCGATCGCTCCAAGGAATATAAGCTATCATGCATTTAAATTGGGTATTAGTAGCGAGCAAGATGCAAAGCCTGCGGCATGGCTTCGCTTAACGCACTACAAGGCTTGCGCCATTACTGATATTAAGGTTTAAATGCCGAACAGCTTAGCACATTGTAGGGGCGACCCGCTTGCACCAATCCACAACACTGTTCACTCAATTTGATCGGGTCGCCCTTTACTCAACTGAGACTCTCCCTTTTAGCCCTCTATCAACGCTTGAAACCGCTGATCTTCCCGAATGCTGTCAAAGTTTGAGTCAGTTTTAGCCATTTCTCGGCATTCATCAGGATTTAGAGCAATAGCTTGCTGCAAGTTCTCGATTGCCAAGTCAACATTACCCCGCAAAGCATAACAGCAAGCTTTGAAGTACCAGGCATAGTGGTAGTCGGGTTTAAATTTTAGGGCTTTTTCGTAACTGGTGATCGCCTCCTCATATCTTTTCAAGAAAGATAGCGCATTACCTCGGTGAGACCAACCAGATTGGTAGTCAGGCTTGATTTCTAAAGCTTTATCATAGCTAGCGATCGCTTCCTCATATCTTCCCAAATAAGATAGTGCAATACCCCGGAAGTACCAGGCATAATAATCGTCAGGTTGAATTTCTAGGGCTTTGTCATAGCTAGCGATCGCTAGCTACGACACAGCCCTAGAAATTAAACCTGACGATTATTATGACTGGTACCTCCGGGGTATTGCACTATCTTATTTGGGAAGATATGTGGAAGCGATCGCTAGCTATGATAAAGCTTTAGAAATCAAGCCAGACTACCAATCTGGTTGGTCTCACCGAGGTAATGCGCTATCTTTCTTGAAAAGATATG